>JBEIRS010000234.1:0-2805 GCA_040375795.1 Methylibium sp. | reverse complement strand
CCTGGCTTAATAGCGGCCTAAAATTTGCCCCATGATTTCCAATGTGAGTCTCCGAGATTGTGTGGCCCCTTCGGAGGAGGGAAGCCAGCGTAAAACTGGCGTTGTAGAAAACGATCCCAAGCCCATGGGCGCGGCTTCGATCGTGATCAAGGCATTTTGGTGTTTCACTTGTTCTTTGAACTGCTGAGCTGCCCGGCGCATATGCCAGCCGTGAGTCACTAAAATGACGTGTTGAATACCGTCTTTCTTGAGCATTTGAACAGTCTTCACCGCATTTTCCTGGGTGTCTCTTGACGCTGTATCTGTCCACTTGATGGCCACATTGAATTCGCTCAATGCAATTTTTTTGGCTGCTTCGGCTTCGCTGACATTGGCTCGGCTGCCCCAGCCCACTCCACCGCTGAAAGCGATGGGAATGTTGGTATGGCGTGAAAGATTGATGGCGTAGCGCAACCGTTCCAAGGAAAGATGGCTCAAGTTGGCGGCCCCGTATTCAGGGGCAAAGTCTTGAACACCACTGCCCAGAACAACAATCGCTGCTGGAATGGTTTGATGCCGCAATTCCTTGATGCGTGGCTCACTGAGAGCTTCGGGTAGGGTGGTGCCCCACCGCACCAGCAAATCACTCCAGGCTAGGGTATGGGTGAGCCAAAGGCCAACACCGCTCAGGATAATCAAAGCCTGCCCCCAGAGTCGGCGGTTTGGCAGCATCAAGGCCCCCATCCAGATGGCCAAAATAAAAGGCACCGGAGGCAACACAAGCGCCGCAATCACAGGCTTGAGATTCTGTAAGCCCCATTCATTGAAAAGATAGATCATCATCTGAATATTTTTTGAAAGGTGAATACTTTGATTGCGCACGGCATGACGGTACGGTGCTGCTTATTTGCAGCAACACCTTGTCATTCAGAACGCCTAATTTGAGTCAGTAAGTCAAGCGGTCGGGTCGAAGGTCTCGTAAAATGGTGGTGGCGATTTCTTCAATTGATTTGTGGGTGGTGGAAAGCCAGGCGATGCCTTCACGGCGCATCATGTTTTCAGCCTGTTTGACCTCATTTCGGCAATTTTCAAGAGAAGCATATACGCTGTGCGGGCGGCGCTCATTGCGAATTTGGCTGAGCCGATCAGGGTTGATGGTCAAACCGAAACATTTGCTCTTGAAGGGTATCAGCGCAGATGGTATGAGGCCTCGTTCAAAATCTTCAGGGATGAGTGGGTAATTGGCAGCTTTCACGCCATGCTGCATGGCCAAGTAAAGTGAGGTTGGTGTTTTTCCGCTGCGACTGACGCCAATCAGGATCACATCTGCCTCAGCCAAGTTTTTGCAAGATTGGCCGTCATCGTGGTTGAGTGAAAAATTGATGGCTTCAATCCGGTCACTATATTCCTGGCTTTTGGCCACATCGGCAAAGCGCCCAACCCGATGGCTTGAAGTCATTCCGAATTCAGCTTCGAGAGGTTCAATAAAAGTATTGAACATGTCTAATATCAGGGCCTTTGGCTGTATTTTGAAGAGGTTTAACACCTCTTTATTGACAATGGTAATAAATACAATCGGGCGTTTTCCTTCCAGTTCCGCCATGTGGTTGATTTCTCTCACCACCTGATGAGCCTTATCCATGCTGTCAATGAAGGGCCGTCGAACATGTTTCGGACGCCCTGGAAATTGTGCAAGGATAGAATTGCCAAAGGTTTCCGCCGTGATGCCGGTACCGTCCGAGACGAAAAATACAGTTCGATGGGGCATAATCAAAAGAACCTAAACTGGACAAAAAAGGTTTTCCATTATCTGCTGCATTCGGGTAGATAGCGTGGCTTGTTTCAGAAGTCGCACACCATGTGCCGGTGCTGCCCAAAATCATCGGCATTCGTAGTCAAAACGCCTAAAATCCTTATAACAGTTGATTTTTTGTCTACCTTGACTCGGCCCCCTTTGATTTTTTCTGGCTGCTTTGATGGCTTTTGTGTGTGCTGCTCCCTTGAGTCCTGCTCCGAAGTCGCAGCTCTTGCAAAAATTTTTGTTCTGGTTTCTCAACTTCACGGAGTTTTTCATGTCAGCCATCGATTTGGCGACCACCCTGGTCGTTCCACTTGAAAACCTAAGAATGACCGACCTTGAAATCGTCGGGGGTAAAAATGCCTCGCTTGGCGAGATGATCAGTCAGTTGGGGGCTTCCGGGGTGCGTGTTCCTGGCGGATTTGCCACAACAGCCTATGCGTTTCGGTCCTTTTTGAGCCACAAGGGTTTGGCTGAAAAAATTGCACATCGATTGGAGAAACTGCAAACCGACGATGTCAAGGCACTGGCTGAAGCTGGTTCAGAAATCCGTCATTGGGTTGAATCCACCCCCTTTCCGGCGAATCTTGAAGAGGCTATTCGTGCTGAATTTGCCCGCCTTACTGAGGGTCACCCCGAGGCTTCCTTTGCGGTGCGATCCTCCGCAACCGCTGAAGATTTACCTGATGCCAGCTTTGCCGGCCAACAAGAAACCTTTTTGAACGTGGTAGGGATCGACGAAGTCTTGAAAAAAATGAAGGAAGTCTTTGCCAGTCTCTACAACGATCGTGCCATCAGTTACCGGGTGCATAAAGGCTTTGCCCACAGTGAGGTGGCTTTGTCTGCGGGCGTACAACGCATGGTGCGCTCTGATCAAGGCGCCGCTGGGGTGATGTTCACCATAGATACCGAAAGTGGTTTCAAAGATGTGGTTTTTATCACTTCCAGCTATGGGCTAGGGGAAACTGTCGTGCAGGGCGCCGTCAACCCCGATGAATTTTATGTGCATAAACCGGCGCTCAAGAGTG
>JBEIRS010000044.1:0-8629 GCA_040375795.1 Methylibium sp. | reverse complement strand
GCATGCGCTGCAGTTGATCCATGAATTTGGACTGAGACCATCGAAAAGCATGCGTCAAGCCCATATACTGAACATAGTTTTTTTCGAGAAGATCGATTTCTTCCTTGAGACGGGCAAGATCCAGGGCCGATGGTACAGAAAATGAAAACCCAAATTCAGCATTGATTTGCTTGAAAGAAGGGACCAGCATCTCGTGAATTTCAATGGCTCGGTCATGGGCTTGGCCCAGTAAAAAACGAAGATTGGTACACAGGGTGAGAAACGCTTTTTTGGCCCCCAGGTTGATGATAGAGGCACCCATGGATGTTTTCATTTGTTCAACTTCTTGCCGCAAGCGATCAGTAGAAAGGTCGACCTGGGCATTTTTGAGCAAGCGCATGTGAACCGAGCGTAAAGCGTGAATGCGAGTCGTGCATTGTTCAAATTCAGCAGACTCCATATTGATTTGCTCAAGGATTGAGCGCACTTTGCTGTCACTTTTTCCTTTGAGGCTCTTGAGTTCAAGACTTTGCTCAAGCAATTGTCGGCGTAAATCCCCGATACGGCGGGCCACATGGCTTTGAACACGATCACAGGTATCTGCCAATGCAAATTCAAGCATTTTGCGCTTTTGTGGGAGCAATTTTTCTGCAAGAGCCGTTTCAAGGAACAGCAATCGACTGCTTTTGAGTGCAGAAACATCCGCAGTGATCCGTGCGGTCAGGCCCTGACGGGCTGACAAAGGGAAAATTTGTGATACAGGCAAATTAAGAATACGGGCAGCGGCCAGACGTTGAGCATCAATTTGTGCTGATTGCTCTTCAGGTGGCACCAAAGGGTCAGCCAGAGTATCAATTTTGTTCAGTACGACGTAACGTGCCATCGGATGAGTCAAAAGATGATCTCGCCAGATCGATAAATCAGATTGGGTCACGCCAGTGTCAGCAGCCAAAATAAAAAGAGTGGCATGGGCTGTGGGCAAAAGGTTCAGGGTCAGTTCAGGTTCCACACCAATTGCATTCAAGCCTGGTGTATCAAGAACCACCAAGCCCTGGCGCAAAAGGGGATGAGGGTAATTGATGATCGCATGGCGCCACATCGGAATCTCTACCAGACCCTGGTCATTTTTTGGGGGGTTGTCATCAGGGCGATCATCATTCCAAAAGCCAAGATCTCTGGCCTGATGTTCAGTGACCCATTGGGTGCGTGCCACTTCACGCAAGCTGCGCGCAACGGCATTGCTGTCAGTCGGTTCAAGAGGTATTTTTTGCCAGTCATGAAGTTTCTGGCGCCATTCGCTCAGGGGGGCATCATTCAGGCGGGTTTCAATGGCAAGCAAAGCCAGGCTGGCAGGCGTGTCAGGTTCATAGCCCAATTCGACGGGGCACATGGTCGTGCGCCCAGGTGCGGCAGGCAAGATGCGTTGACCTGTATCTGAGAAAAAAATCGCGTTGATCAACTCGGATTTGCCACGCGAAAACTCAGCCACAAAGGCCATGATCAGCTTCTGATGAGCCAGGCGTTCATGGATGTTTTTCAGGGCGTCTCGAATAAAAATTTCTGCGAGATCATGTTCAGTCAAATAGGCCAGAAGATTGTCAACTTTTTTGCACAGAGAGGCACGCCAAGCACTCAAAGTAGCCAGTTGATGATCAAAATCAAGCTCGTGCGAGCTTGTCGAAGGCAAAATTTGCGTTTCCAAAATGACAACCCCTTGAGATTCAGGATTTTCTTGGATATTAACCTTTGCCGATCCAAACCCCGCACTCTGTTGTGATGAAACCCTTGAAAAGCATACAGTCGAGATAAATTTTATCGATGCTGCAAACTACGCGCAGTCAGCAGTGTGCAAAAAGTTTGATTTTCTTGGGCTAGACTTTCCCTGGATCATTCTCTGGATTGGTGTCTGGGGCGTGTGAACATCATTGAAGCGGCGCTTGTACATTTCCTTGTTGTATTCCCAGGGCTCAGCCCGATAGTTCCTTGTGTCTCGTGGCATCAGTCATCAATCCGCAGCCCAATCCTGTAGTCATCAAATCCTGGATGCTGCGACTGCGCGCAGTTGCAGCATCCAGAGCAGCCTCACCTCCTTGAATTTTACAGAGCCAACGACACGCCACTCATATCAAGGTGCACTTGGGAAGGCCGCGCCATGTGCATTCGTTCTCGGCGACATACCAATGAGTGTGACCCGCCCTAAACACGAGCCCCCTCCATCATGCCTTGATGACGTAGCAAGGCATCAATTTGGGGTTCGCGGCCTCGGAAGGCGTTGAAGCTTTCGAGGGTGGGGCGGCTGCCGCCGACTTCGAGAATGTTTTGCCGGTAGCGCCGGCCTATGGCCACGTCCAGAGGGGCAGACGGGCTGGGGGATTCTTCAAAGGCGCTCCAGGCATCAGCACTGAGTACTTCGGCCCATTTGTAGCTGTAATAACCTGCAGCATAACCCCCCGCAAAAATATGTGAAAAACTGTGTTGGAAGCGATGAAAGGCGGGGGGCTTGAGTATAGCAACCTCGTCTCGCACGCTTTGCAAAATTTCGGCGATGCGCTGGTCGCTGTCGGCTTGGGCATGAATTTGCAGATCAAAGAGGGCGTATTCAACTTGCCTTAGGGTGTGCAGGCCACTTTGAAAGTTTTTGGCCGCGCGCATTTTGTCAAACAGCTCCCGAGGAAGAGGCTGGCTGGTGTCTACATGGGCCGTGAGGTGTTTGATGACGTTCCATTCCCAACAAAAGTTTTCCATGAACTGGCTGGGCAGTTCCACGGCATCCCACTCTACCCCCGAGATTCCTGCGACGCCGGGGTCATCAACTTGGGTCAGGAGATGATGCAGCCCATGGCCGAATTCGTGGAAGAGCGTGGTGACATCGTCATGGGTCAGCAGGGCAGGCTTGCCATGGACAGGCGGTGCGAAATTACAAACCAAGTGCGCTACAGGGGTTTGCAGGCCACCTTCGGGGCGGGCCCAGCGACCCCGCACATCATCCATCCAGGCACCCGGACGTTTGCCCGGCCGGGCGTAAGGATCCAGGTAAAAATACCCGACCGTACAAGGCGCTTGGGCATCGCTGCGTCGTTCAATACGGAAAAAGCGCACACTTGGGTGCCAGACGGGGGCGGTATCTGGGACGATGGAAACTTCAAACAGGGTTTCAATGATGTGAAACAAACCTTGCAGGACCCGAGGCTCGGTAAAGTAGGCTTTGACTTCCTGCTCGCTGAAGGCATAGCGGTGTTCTTTCAGTTTTTCACTCGCATAAGCCACATCCCAAGCTTGCAGATCAGGGAGGCCTAAGGCCACTTGGGCGAAGGTTTTCAATTCAGTGAGATCACGCTCGGCGAAGGGGCGTGCCCTGTGTGCGAGGTCGCGCAAAAACTCGATCACCTGCGCAGGAGAGCCTGCCATTTTTGGCACCAGAGAAACTTCTGCAAAATGAGCAAAGCCGAGCAAATGGGCCTCTTCTTGGCGCAAGCGTAAAATTTCTTGCATCAGAGCGCTGTTGTCGAGCTCAGGGGGGCCGAGCTCGCTGGCTCGAATCACGTGGGCCGTGTACAGGCGTTGGCGCAGGCCTCTGTGGTGACTGTATTGAAGCACGGGGAAGTAGCTTGGAAAGTGCAAAGTGATTTTATAGCCTTCCCGGCCGTCTGCTTGAGCAGCAAGGCGTGCAGCCTCTTGGACGTCTGGGGGCACTCCGTCGAGTTCGGATTCCAGCGCGTAGTCAGCAAAGTTGTCAGTGGCATCGAGCACGTGTTCTGAGAATTTTTGTGCAAGCTGCGCTTGTTTTTCTTGAATTTCAGCAAAGCGTTTTTTGGCCTCACCTTTTAACTCGGCTCCGCCAAGACGAAAGTTGCGCAGGGCGTGGTTCAGGGCTTGACGACGTGCCGGGCTGAGGCGATCTCCTTGTGCGGACATGACCGCCTTGTATTGGGCGTAGAGACGCTCGTCTGAACCCAAGCGGGTGTGAAATTCAGTGATCAGTGGCAGGCTCTCGTTATAGGCCGCGCGAAGCTCAGGGGTGTCAGCCACAGCACTCAAATGGGACACAGCCCCCCAAGCCCGGCCCAATCGTTCGGTGGCGACATCCAGGGTCGCGCTGAGTTGGTCGTAGTCAGCGGGGAAGCCTGGGGCCGTGACCTGGGCCAGGGCGCTTTCAGCGGCAGCCAAGAGCGTTTCCATGGCCGGGCGTACATGGTCAGGCTGGATGGCGTCGAAACGCGGAAGGTCGGATTCAGGATGAAGGATTTCCAGCAGTGGATTGGTCATGAGGGCTGAGGAAGTTGAAAAGTCATCGTCTATTGTCGCTTGTCATGGGTGATTTGTCGAAGTGCCCTCAGCCTGTGGGACTGGGGGCTGATTTGTAGCCAACGAATTCCAAGTCTGACAGGCTGGGAGGCCAAAGAATTCATGGAGAGTTCAGGGCGCCCGTGGGTGTCCCAGCGTACTGACGGGCGCTGCCGGCCTCTTTAGTCTGATCACTCAGCCCAGGTTGACGCAGTGAAATAAAGGGGGTGTGATGAACTTGGCCCGAGGAAAAGCTTTCCAGAGCGTATTTTTTGTGACGGGTGTGGCCGCTGTGGAGATGGCCCTGGTGCTGCCCCTTTTGTGTGCCCTCAGCTTGGGCTTGATGGATCTCAGTTTGGCCTTGTACAACAAGGCCATTTTGACCAATGCAGCCCGGGAAGGTGCGCGGGCGGGGATTGTGCTTCGCAACCCCAAGCCGAGTAACGCCGAGATTCAACAGGTGGTGCTGGGCTATACGCAAAGCACTTTAATCGATCCTGGGGGGGGGCACACCCCGGTGGTCACTGTGGTGCAATCGGTTCCTGCAGCGTTTCCCAACCCGCTGCAGGTCACGGTGACGTTTTCATTTCAGGGCTTTGCGGCGGGGGCGTTGATGCGACTCTTTCAAACGCCTTTGGTTTTGCAAGCATCCGCGGTCATGGTGAACGAATGATGGGCCAAAAAATTTTGGCGCGTCACCAACGGGGCGGGGTTGCTATCCTGACGGCACTGCTGGTGCCCGTTTTTTTGGGGTTTGCCGCCCTCGCCATTGATATAGCTTACTTTCATGTGGTTCGTAATGAACTTCGTAATGATGCCGATGCGGCGGCCTTGGCGGGGGCTCGATACCTTTATAGTGGTGGGGGCCATGCGCCCAACTGGGCAATGGCCTCACAGCAAGCAGTGCTGGCTGTGGCCTTGAACCGGGCTGCGGGCCAGCCGCTCAGTCAAGCCACAGTGCGCGTCGGGTATTGGAATCTATTGAACAACCCGGGCCATTTGCAACCCTTGCCCATGACGCCCACCGCCAATGATGTTCCGGCGGTTGAAGTGACCGTCGCCAGGGCGGTGGGGTACAATGGGGGGCCTGTGCAAACTTTTTTTGCCCGAATCTGGGGCCGGGATTTTCAGCCACTATCTGCCACAGCCATGGCAGGCCCGACAAGCCCGGACAGCATGGGCGCCGGAGCCGCTTTTCCCTTTGTCATGCCTCAGTGCATGTTTGATACTTATTGGAATGCCAGCACCTATCCGCCCGGCCCGCGCAATGACCCAAGCACCGGAAGGCCTTATGTGTTTCAGTTGGGTTCAACTTATCACTACAGCACTTGCACCTCGGGCAACTGGACCTCATTTTTGCTGAACACCAACAATGTTCCCACCATTCGTACCTTGATTGCCAACGGCAATCCCTCGCCCTTGCAAATCGGTCAAAATATTTGGGTTCAACCGGGCACCAGAACCACCTTGTTTCAAACTGTGGCCGCATGCAGTGCCGCTGGCACCCGTGCTTGTGAATATGTGGCGCTTCCAGTGGTTCAAAATGTCGAGACCCATCGCTTGGCACCGATCCGGGCCTTTGCATGCCTACGCATCTTGAATGCCATACCGAACCAGCAATACATCCAGGCTGAAATGAGCACCCAGTGTCCACCTGCTTCTTCGAGTGGGCTGGGCCTTGGCTATGGAATTGTTTCGCCCCCCAGCCTTTTTCGATAAAAAGCCTTCGTTTTTTTCTAATGCCTTAGGCAGTGCGAAGAGGGCGCCGAAACATCTGATGGAGGTAGCCCAGTGAAGCATGTAGCCTGCTGTGACGGTAAAAAGCGATTCATTCCAACACAGCCTGCGCAGCTTGTCTTTAGGTGGCAAATTTGCGTCCGTGCACGCTGCTTGATTTGATCTGGCCGCTCCTGACCTGGTGTCAAGCTTCATAAGCTTGCGTCAGCACCGAGATATGCTGTTTGGAGGGTTTTTGCAAGGCCAACGAAGAAGCTTTTAGAGCCTATGTCAAAGTGCATCGTCAGATTTTGAATGCACCTCGAGCAGCCTATCAGAGGCCTCTCTGTGTGCCCCAACCGACAGACAAAAGGATTGTTTTTTTTTCTAATGCCCTAGACAGTGCGAAGAGGGCGCCGAAACATCTGATGAGTGGTCGTTTTTTCAGAATCGCGCAGACAGCACTGTTGGGATATGTCGCTTGGCCTTTGACAGATCAGCCGCACAGTGGCTGGGAAAGTGGGCAAAGTGACATGTTGTCAGTCAACTTGATAAGGAGCATTGGATAATGAAAAAGCGATTCCAATCTGTGAATAAATTTGTACGTGATGAATCAGGCGCCAGCGCCATTGAGTATGGATTGTTGGCCTCATTGATTGCCTTGGGCATTGTGGCTGGGGCCACCGCTTTGGGTGGGGCATTGAACACCTTGTTTAATGACATTGCAGGTCAGCTCTAAAAGGCCGCTGGCTTGGTGATTCAGGAGCTGGTATGACCCTGGGCATCGTCGATGGGGTCACCCTCCTGGGAATGGCTGGCCTGCTGTTGCCAGCCATTTTCTGGGACGTGACTGAGCGCAAAATTCCAAATGTTGTGGTTTTTCCTGGGGCAGTGGCCGCCTTTTTATGGTCGATGGCACCTGGCGGTTTGGGGTGGGCATCGGCCCTGCTGGGGGCAGGGGTCTGTTTTGGCATTTTCTTGCCGTTTTATTGGGCCAGCATGGTGGGCGCGGGGGATGTCAAGTTGGCGGCAGCCATTGGCATGTTCCACGGGCTGTCGGGGGCTTTGTCACTGTGCCTGACGATCTTGCTCACAGGGGGCGTGGTGTCACTGGGCTGGTTGGCCTGGAAAACGCACTCTCGGCAAAACCTGGGTCAGGCACAAAACCGGCAGGTTCCTTACGCTTTGGCCATCGGACTGGGGACGGCCATTCATGTGTTTATGCAAGGGCGTTCGCCCTGAAGACGTGGGTGCCATGGGTTTTTCATGGTGTGGTCGCGTGGCCTTGGTCTCGAATGACTTTTTCCGAAGAAATCATGAATAAATCTATACCTTATTGGATCATGTTGTTTTCGGTGGTCATGGGATTGGCTGCGGTGCTCTTGGCCGGACGATGGCTTCAAAGACAAGGCACTTTGCCTGTGGTGCCTGTGGTGATTGCCGCACAAGATTTGCCCATGGGGGTGCGATTGGAGGCTGCCATGCTGGACACCCAGGCTTGGCCCGTTTCCAACCCCCTGAAAAACACCCTCCATGATAAATCGTTGGCAGAAAACCGGGTACTGAACCGCCCTTTGCTCAAAGGCGAACCGATTTTGGAGGGCAAATTGGCCCCGGCAGGTGAAAAGGGCGGGCTTTCTGCCACCTTGCGAGAGGGGCGCCGGGCCGTGACGGTGAAGGTCAATGAAATTGTCGGTGTGGCAGGTTTTGCCTTGCCCGGCAATTTTGTTGATGTCATGGTCAATACCCAAGAAGGCCCTCAAGGCCCTATTTCTAAAATTTTACTGGAACGTATTCAGGTGCTGGCGGTGGCACAAGACCTTGGCAGTGATGAAAATAAACCGCGGGTTGTCAAGGCGGTGACTCTGGAAGTCACCCCTGCCCAGGCTGAGCATCTTGACTTGGCGCGCAATATAGGCAGCTTGTCTTTGGTGCTGCGCAGCCAATTGGATGCACAAAACGTACCAACTTCTGGTGCCCGCACAGAAGACCTTCTTTCAGGCCGCCCCCTGCGATCAGGCCAAACGCCAGCCCTGGCCAAACCAGTTGCCCCGAGCGGGCCGATTTCAGCTCACTCCAATCCCAAGTTGGAAGTGATCCGTGGGCTTCATCGAAGCCTTGAGTCAAGTCGCCTGGCAGCCCACTGATGGATGGCCTATGACACGTTATACAGATTGTTTAGGGCGATGGCGAGCGTGTCTTGCCCTTGGAAAATTCACGATGACTCTGGCGCTCTCAGGGGCAGTTTGGGCCTCTGATGTGGATTCGAAAAAAAAACCGCCCAACCAGAGGGTGATTGAGTTGCCGGTCGCTAAAGCCTCAAGGCCGGAAGCTTGGGCACGCTCTTTGGAAAAAGCCCCCCCAATTCAGTTGAGGGCAGGGATGTCCACCTTGATCAAGCTGGAAGAACCCGCGCTTCGACTGGCCATTGGCAACCCTGACGTGGCGGATGTGATATTGATTCACCCTCATGAAATTTATCTGTTAGCAAAGCGAGCTGGCAGCACCAACCTTTTTGTCTGGGCACCTTCTGGACAGGCCTCGGTCAGAGACATTACCGTAGGCGCTGACCTCGAAAATTTGCACGCTGCCCTGCGCGCTTTATTGCCTCATGTGGAGGGAGTGACGCTGGATTCCATGGGAGATTCTT
>JBEIRS010000366.1:0-1175 GCA_040375795.1 Methylibium sp. | reverse complement strand
GGGGATGCGCGGCACATGTGCTCAAATTCCAGAGGCCACACGCTTTTTCAGGCGATCAAGAACTGAGGGGGACACAAACTTTGAGACATCACCCTTGAGGCTGGCAATTTCTCGTACAAAAGTGCCAGAGACAAATTGAAATGGTTCGCTGGGGGTGAGAAACAGGGTTTCTACCTCAGGCATCAGATACCGGTTCATGCCAGCCATTTGAAATTCGTATTCAAAGTCAGTGACTGCACGCAGGCCCCTGATCACCACTTTAGCACCGTGCTCAATGACAAAATCCCGCAGCAAGCCTGCAAAAGACAGCACCTGCACATTTTGAAGGGGGGCTGCGAGTTCGATGGCAATCTCAAGGCGATTTTCAAGGCTGAAAAGTGTTTTTTTATGATGAGCCATTGCCACTCCTACAATGACGCGCTCAAAAAGGCCTGCGGCCCGACGCATCAAGTCCTCATGGCCAAGGGTCATCGGGTCAAAAGTGCCAGGATAAACGGCGATGAGTGGGGGCGTTGAAGTCATGAAGTTGGTGTGCCCAATCTAAAAATTGTACGGTCACGGTTGGCTGGATCAGCTTGCTTTGATTAAATTTTTTGAATGACGAGGAGATCAAGCGGCTTTTTTTAGCAACTGAAAATACACGGCCCCTGCACGCGCTTGTCGATGCAGCAGAAGTTTTTCTGGCAAGCTCGAAGGGCTAGAAGCCTGTGGGGACTCCAGGTAAATAAACCCTCCAGGAACAACAAGACGTATTGCAGCTTGAACGGCCTGCTGTTGCAAGTGAGGGGCCCCAAAAGGAGGGTCCAGAAAGACGGCCTCGAATGATGAACTGGGCGCTTGGCTCATGTAGGGGAGTGCGTCTTGACGTACAACTTGAGCCTGTGGTAGAGCCAGTTTCTCTTGAGTGTGTTGTAAGCTTTGAAATACTTTGGCTTGGGTTTCTAGCAGGATCACCTGGGTGGCTCCCCTGGAAGCCGCCTCAAAGCCGAGTGCGCCTGTTCCCGCAAAGGCATCCAGGCAGCGCCAGCCTGACAAATCAATTCCCAGCCAATTAAAAAGGGTGACGCGGACACGGTCAGGGGTCGGGCGTAAACCCGGGGCTTGGAGTACAGGCAGGCGGCTGCGCTTACAGCGGCCAGCAATGATTCGGACGGTATGCGCCGAGTTCATTGGCG
>JBEIRS010000111.1:0-5316 GCA_040375795.1 Methylibium sp. | reverse complement strand
GATGGGTCAAATCGCCATAGGTGAACCCAGTCATGATCAAGTAATTGCCTGACAATGGCATGCTTTTCGATGATCCTTTCGATGGCCGTTGGAGGTGCATCAATGATCACTGTCAACCTCAGTGGTTCGTGCACCCAGCGTTCCCCATCATGCACCGACTGACGCGACAGGCCAATGCGCAGGTCACCGCCATTGCCCTCAAAGACCCCCATACAGCCACCCACGACGTTATGCAGTAATTTATTGCCACTTCCAAGTCGTTCTGGGTCACAAACGGATGCGTGATACTGCCAATTGATCCAATGAGTGACCAGCATAGGGGCGGTCATCAAGAGTTCCAATATACTGCCATCAGGGTCTTGTTCGACATGGTAATCGTGCAAAAAGCAGCGCCCGTTCAAATTCAGGCCACGGCTTCGTTCACGCCCTGCAATCAAAAAAGCCGCATTTCCTGCCAGGCCCCATTCAGGTCTGGTTTGTGCGCTATCGTTGGCGCGCTGGCGGAATTCTTTTAAAAGATCGCTTGGGTTGTTGAGGGGATCGATCTGGAGGCTGGGGGCGCGCTCTCTGCGAACCTGATCACTGGCTGGAGCCCAGATGTTTTGTAGTTTTTTCCACCTTGCCATGGCGTTGGGAGGGAGCAGGTCGAGATCAAAGCCTTCCAATTCATCCGTGGTGGTGTTGTGTAGGGCAGCCAAAAAGATGGTGGAATCAGGAATCCTTAGTCCTGCGGCGTGCAGGCCTTCCCGAACATTGAGGTCGTTGAGCAACTGGGCCAAACTGCGGGCATTGATTTCGCCCGTTTGGCCGCAGCAAGCACCGCAGTCTAGTGTGGCGGCATGAGCGTTATTCAGGCTTTGGCTGCCATGCCCCACCAGCAATACCAAGGGGGCCATGTATTGCTTTAGCCCCATGGCATGCAAAATGCGCCCGGCAAGGGCCACTTTGGCGGGCACATCGAGGCCCGCCACTTGGGGGCGGCAAATGGGTTGAAAGCGTTTAGGAAGGCCATGCAAATCATCCCTTGTTCTTGGGTCTTGCGAGGGCAGCAAGCATCGACCAAGCTTGCCAAGATAGGCCCAGCCTGCTGCTTCAACATAAGAAAATGCGGCACCCGGCCAACGGCTGGTGGCATGCCATTGCCTGGATAAATTGAGCCGGTTTCGACGTGATTGAATCGCAAAAAGTTGCTCTGCCGCATCCCTTTGTGCGTCACCGTGGGGGGCTGAAACAATGCAGTCGGTGACCTCGATAGACGCAGGGAGCAAGCCTGGCAATTGTGGCCGTCTGGCGCTGGTGGCCAAGGGCGTGTAGGCCACAGGCAAACCAAAAAATCCGGCAAAACCCAAGGTTTGCACTGATTCTGATGCAGCTTCGATGGCTCGCCGCATGGGTTCGCTTCTTACATCAATACAAAAAGCAGCTTGAAATTCAATGGTTGAGGGTTTTGAAGGCACTGGCGAGTTTGACAGCAACTTTTGCGCAAGGGTACGCTGATAGCCAATTTCCAGGGCCAATTGCCAGACTTCATCGGGTAAAAGCAGGCGTTCAGTTTCTGCCAAAACCAAATGGGAATTTTCCCAGGCTTGCCGCAGCGCCGTGAAGGCTTCCTGGGTGCTGGTGTCATCCTTGGACTCCAGTAAAATGGCTCCCCAAGCGAGACGAATCGCCAATAATTCACGCAAATGAGGGTCTTTTCGGCCCTCTAATTGAGCTTGCCAGCCAAGGTAAGCGCACCATGATGCCCATCCATTGACGGTCAGCAAAACTGATTCGAGGTAATCAGCCCACACCGTTGCTGGCAAACCCAGCCGCTCAAGCGCCCAGTGTTCAGCCGCCTGGGCAGTGATTGGAATGGCTTGAATGGCACGCCCAATACGCGGCAGGCCCATGAGCAAGCCGATGCCATGATCATGCTGAAGAGTGTCCAACCAAAAACGATAAAGTCCCTGAGAGCAATCAGGCTGCCAATCGGCTTGGTATTTATCAAAATAAGCGGCACATGTTTGACTGACTTGATGGGTGATCGCTTGGCGCCAAGACAAACGCGAATGGCGCTGAGGGTCATTGTCCAGCATGTCAATGAGCAGCGGAAGTGAGGGCAGCTTGGCGGGTGATTGCAGTGCATCGTGGCATTGCTGTGCTGTCAAACCAATTTTGAGGGCCTCTGGCAAACGGCTTAACGCCTGGTTTAAATCAGCCGGGAGAATTCGGCCCTCATTCCAGGCGCGTTGCTGTTGGTCACGCGTTGGGAATACTTGGATATGTCCTAAAACCCTCATTCGGGCAGCCACTCGCCGCACCGGCATACCCAATCGCGACCAATGAGGGTTGACGGCAATCGCACGGTCTAAGGGCCAGGCCGGTGCAATCGCTTGGCAGGCCTGCTCGCAGGCCTGCTCGATACATGGGTCAGTTGGGGGGCGCGGGGCTGGATGTTCTTGAAAGCGTGGTTTCTTCATTGCAAAGGCAGAGCTGGCGTCCAAGGGGTTTCCCATATCAAAATTCCTTCATTGCGTCGAAGAGTGATCAAGTGCTGGAAAGCTTGTTTTCAGTATCCAAGCCTTAAGCGTCTTTGGGATATACAGAGATCCAAGGGCTTGGCCATAGTTTGAGAGCCAAACGGGTATAGGCCTCGTCGAGATAAAAACCCGCATAACTCCATCGGCGCCAAGTACTCAAGGGCTGTGATCGGAATTGCAATAAGGCAAGACAAAAATACAAAATCAGCATTCCCGTCATGGCCGCCAACCCAAGGGCGTCATGAGGAGCATCTTGAAGACCTAAAGGCACGTGATGAACCAGCAGGCAAGCGGCAGTGAGCATGATCATGATCAAAATGCCAGACAAAAATTGCCGGCGTTGTATGCGTAGAGAGCCTTGCGCAGGCAGCCACAGCATCGGAGCCCAGGCCAAGGCAAGCAGTACGCTCCACCACCAGGGCCAAAAGGTTTGATTGAGGATGAATTGAAGCCCAAACACCCCTAAAATGGCCCATACCGGCGCCAATACTAGGCTGAGTACCGAGGTTGACGCAGGCTGGCATAACGCCTGCAAGCGTGACTCGCGAACAACCATCGAAGCTGACAAAAAAGCGTGGGATTTATAAAGAGAGTGGACAATCAAGTGAAGTGCGGCAAAAGTATAAAGGCCCAAGCCGCATTCAAGAACCATAAAGCCCATTTTAGCCACCGTAGACCAGGCCAAACGAACTTTGATACTCACCCGCGTGAGCATCACCATCCCTGCCAAAATCGCGGTGACCAAACCAAACCCGATCAGCAGGCTTCGTGCAAGCATGGCTTCTTGCAGCAAAGGGGCAAAGCGAATCAAAACCCATCCACCCAGGTTGACCACGCCGGCATGCAGTAGTGCCGACACCGGCGTTGGGGCTTCCATCACTTGAATCAGCCAGCCATGCACAGGCAATAAAGCCGTGCGCAAGATCACGGCCAGAACCAAGCTGAGTGCACTCAGCTGTAAAGACAGTGAAAGGCTGTTGTGATCAAGATATGCCCAGAGATCAGACAGAGAGCCGCTGCCCACCTCGGCCCATGCCAAAGCCGCTGCTGTCACAAGAAAGCCATCAGCCAGACGATCTGCAATTTGTTTTTTATGTGCAGCCAATTGAGCAAAGGGGCGGTCTGGGTAAAAGCAAAGTAAATGTTGCAAAGCCAAGCCCACACAGGCCCAAGCGGCGATCAAAAGCAGCCAGTGGTTGGCCAATAGCAGCCAATGCACCGATGCCAATACCCCGGAAAATCCTGCCACATAGGCTCTTTGGCCTGCTTCGCCTTGCAAGTAGCGGGCAGAAAAACCACCAATCACCGTACCCAGCAATTGAACCAGCAAGGCAATCGACACACTCAAAGGTGACCCTGAAAGGGCATTCGGTAGTAGTAAATGATCAAAATCTGCGCCCAGGGAGCAGACCGACAAGATCAAAGAGACCCCCGACAGACCAAGAAAAGCACGCCACAGCCATGCCACCGAGGCCCCAGGCCAAAAGCTCAGAAGTAGAGAAATCAGCATCAATAGGCCAGGAGCCAAAACGCAGCCAGAAAAGAAAACCAATGATTTGTCCATGCAAAAACCTTGAGAGACGTTTTGCCCGAATCATGCTGACAAATAAATGTTCTGTAAAATACATTGATAAGAATTTTTTGTTTCAAAAAACAAAACGATGCGCCTGGATCAGCTCAACTTCCACCATTTGTTTTATTTTTGGCGTGTTGCCAAACGGGGTCATTTGACCCTCACCGCCGAAGAGCTTCACATTTCCCAATCGGCTCTTTCCACCCAAATTCGACAACTTGAAGACCGTTTGGGCGAATCATTATTCCAGCGAGAAGGTCGCCGCTTGCTACTGACAGACACAGGTCAGATGGTGCTGGCCTATGCAGAAAATATTTTTGGTCTCAGCCAAGAAATGCTCGGCCGTCTCCAAGGCCGCTCTGCCGGTATCACCCGTTTGCGCGTAGGCAGTGTGGCCACGCTGTCGCGCAATTATCAAAAAAACTGGATCTGGCCCTTGCTCTCAGACCCAAGCATTGTTCTCACCCTCGAGTCAGGCCTGCTCGAAGGCTTGATCACTCGTTTGATACAGCATCAACTGGATGTTGTATTGGCCAATGAAACGGTTCCAGCAGACCCAGATCGGCCCCTGCATTGCCACTTTCTTGGCAGTCAATCCATTTCATTGGTCGGGCCGGCCCATCGTTGGTCTTCCCAAACTCTGCGTATTCCTGAAGATCTGGACGGCATGGAGATGGCTCTTCCAGGGCCTCGGCATGCCCTGCGGGGGCAGTTTGATGCTTTGTGCGCTTCAGCAGGCGTCAGTCCTTGCTTGCGTGCAGAAGTTGACGACATGGCGATGCTTCGATTGATTGCCCGCGACAGTGGCTGGTTGACGATTTTGCCCGAGGTGGTCGTGCGCGATGAATTGCAAGCCGGAATGCTTGTCAGTATTGGCCGGTTTTCTGGGTTGCAGGAACATTTTTATGCCATTACCACACCACACAGGCACCACATTGAAGTGCTTGAGGCCCTGATGGCTCGAAGCTTTAAAGAATAATCCGGTCTGCGTCCATGCCTGACACTAAAAATCTGGTTTCATTTTGGGCTGTCGCACAGCTTCCTTGCCTCGCCCTTGGGCTGCGAATTTCCTGATAACACGGCTTCAAGAACCTCTGCAAAACCGTTGCTTTGTCAAGGCAGGTCATTTATCAGTTACAATTATTTTTGAATATTGGCTCAGGAGCTGTGACCGAGAGGCCGAAGGTGCTCCCCTGCTAAGGGAGTATGTGGGCAAAACCT
>JBEIRS010000057.1:0-7057 GCA_040375795.1 Methylibium sp. | reverse complement strand
GGGGCTTCAGCAGCCCCTTTTTTAATCAAAAATGTTGACGGTTCAGCTTGGCGCTGAACCTATCTTGATGGAGAAAACTCAATGCCTGCCATTACTGCCAGCCTGGTTGCCGACCTGCGCGCCAAAACCGATGCCCCCATGATGGAATGTAAAAAAGCCCTGACTGAAGCCGAGGGTGATATGGCCAAAGCCGAAGAATTGCTGCGTGTCAAACTGGGCACCAAAGCTGCTAAAGCCGGTTCACGCATCACAGCAGAAGGTGTTGTGCTTGCTTGTGTGAATGGCTCGACTGGATCCCTCGTGGAAGTCAATTGTGAAACTGACTTTGTATCCAAAAATGAGTCCTTTCTCGCTTTTACTAAAGCCTGTGCTGACTTGATCATTCAGCATCATCCTGCTGATCTCGCAGCTTTATCCAGTGTGGTCTATACCCAAGATGGCTTTGGCCCAACTCTGGATGATGTGCGCAAGGGCCTGATTGGGAAAATTGGTGAAAACATCTCTATTCGCCGCTTCAAGCGTTACGCTGAAGGGGGGCAGTTGACCAGTTATCTGCACAATGGTCGTATTGGTGTTATCGTTGAATTTGAAGGTCAGGAAATGGCTGCTCGCGATGTCGCGATGCATATTGCTGCCATGAAACCTGTCGCTTTGTCGGTGGCTGATGTACCCTCTGATTTGATCGAAAAAGAACGCTCAGTGGCTCAGGCCAAGGCTGTTGAATCTGGAAAACCTGTTGATATTGCTGCGAAAATGGTGGAAGGTTCTGTACAAAAGTACCTCAAGGAGGTCAGCCTGCTCAATCAGGCCTTTGTGAAAAATGACAAGCAAACGGTTGAGCAAATGCTGAAAGCGGCCAACACCGTGGTGAAAGGTTTCACAATGTTCGTCGTAGGTCAAGGCATTGAAAAAAAGGTTGATGATTTCGCTGCCGAGGTCGCTGCTCAGGTGGCGGCTGCCAAGACGATTTGATTCTCTTGTGGGGTGGTGTACGGTTTTTCCCTAAAACAAGTTCAAAATTTTTTTGCTTGCCCCTGCTTTTTCAACGATCCTACCTTGTCAAGGAGCCTTCATGCCCGTTTATAAGAGAATTCTTCTAAAACTCTCGGGTGAGGCCTTGATGGGCGATGATGCCTATGGTATCAACCGGTCCACCATCGTTCGAATGGTTCGACAAGTCCAGGATGTGACGGAGATGGGCTGCGAAGTTGCCGTTGTCATTGGTGGGGGTAATATTTTTCGTGGCGTGGCAGGTGGGGCCGTCGGGATGGACCGTGCCACCGCTGACTATATGGGTATGTTGGCCACCGTGATGAACTCCTTGGCTTTGGCCGATACCATGCGCCAAGAAGGCATGACTGCCCGTGTCATGTCGGCCATCGGCATTGAGCAGGTGGTTGAACCTTATGTTAGGCCCAAAGCGTTACAGTACCTCGAAGAAGGAAAAATTGTGATCTTTGCGGCCGGTACTGGGAACCCATTTTTTACCACTGACACAGCGGCCGCTTTGCGGGGCGCAGAAATGGGCGCAGAGGTGGTATTGAAGGCGACCAAAGTTGATGGAGTTTACAGCGCTGACCCCCAAAAAAACCCGCAAGCCCGCCGTTACTCCGAAATCACTTTTGATGAGGCGATTTCACAAAATCTTCAAGTGATGGATGCCACCGCTTTTGCCCTGTGTCGTGATCAAAATTTGCCCATCAAAGTATTCAGTATTTTCAAACCCGGTGCGCTCAAGCGGGTGGTGCAAGGTGAAGACGAAGGAACTTTGGTACGCGTTTGAAACTCTTCATTTTGGAAGGATGGTCATATGAGCATTTCCGACATCAAAAAAAATGCTGAGCAAAAGATGGCTCGATCCATTGAATCGCTCAAAAACAACTTGCAAAAAATTCGTACAGGCCGCCCCCATCCAGGCATCCTTGATCAGGTCAACGTCGAGTATTATGGTTCCTTGGTGCCGATCAGTCAGGTGGCAAATGTCAGTTTGCTTGATGCGCGCACCATCAGTGTCCAGCCTTGGGAAAAGGGCATGGGCCCAAAAATTGAAAAGGCGATTCGTGAGAGTGATTTGGGTTTGAACCCCTCAGCCCAAGGTGACTTACTCCGAGTCCCCATGCCACCCCTGACAGAGGAACGCCGCAAGGAACTGAGCAAAGTGGCCCGTCATGAAGGCGAGGAAGCCAAAATTTCAGTGCGTAACCTGCGTCGCGATGCCAACGAGCACGCCAAAAAGTTGCTCAAAGACAAGGAAATTTCTGAAGATGATGAGCGCCGTTCTCTTGATGAAGTGCAAAAGCTGACAGACCGCCACATTGCTGAAATTGATCGCCTTATTGCCGCCAAAGAGGCCGATATTTTGGCAGTTTGAGATCTGTGTTTTTTGTCCTTTATGGCTGATTTACCTCCCCCTTCCGTCCTTCCCCGCCATATTGCCATCATCATGGATGGCAATGGTCGCTGGGCTGCCAAACGATTGTTACCCCGTCTTTGGGGTCACAAAAAGGGGCTTGATGCCTTGGTGAAAACGATTCTTACTTGTGCTGATCGGGGTATTGAGCATCTGACTGTATTTGCATTTTCATCCGAGAATTGGCGTCGACCTCCCGAAGAAGTCTCTGGCTTGATGAATCTTGTTCCAATGGCGTTATCGATGTATCTTCACAAACTTGCCAAATTGGGCGTTCGGATTCGTATCGTCGGCAATCGTCAAGGGGTGGCTTTGCGATTGGTTCAAGCCTGGGATGAGGCTGAAACCCTGACTCAAAATAATCAAGGACTGACACTCAACATTGCCTTTAACTATGGTGGGCGCTGGGATCTGCTTCAGGCATGCCGGCAGGCCATCACGTCTGGGATCCCTGCGGAGCAACTCGATGAATCGACACTGGGGCGTTTCATGTGCCTGAGTGATGCTCCGGCCCTCGATTTATTTATTCGTACGGGGGGTGAAACTCGTATCAGTAATTTTCTTCTTTGGCAGTCTGCTTACGCTGAGCTTTACTTTACCCCTTGCCTTTGGCCTGATTTTGGTGAGGCTGAATTGGATGCCGCGTTGGCTGATTTTGCAGGCCGAGAACGGCGCTTTGGGGGTATCAAGCCCTCATCACCGATTCCCCTTGAATCTGGAGTCTCATGATGATCAAGCAGCGTGTCATCACAGCCCTGGTGTTGCTCGCTGTGTTTCTCCCCGCTTTATTTGCTGAGGCGGATGGGCCTTTCAATGGGCTTACTTTGGTCTTGGTGGCGGCGGCGGCCTGGGAATGGGGCCGCCTGAATGGGGCTTCTCCAAAAGCGGCCATTCTTTGTGGTGCTTTGTTGCTGGTTTTGGGCGCTGGGCTTTTATTGATGGGTATGCCTCTTGATGTTTCTCCCTGGGTTTGGTGGCTTGTGAGTGCTGGATGGTGTGTGGGAGGGGCCTTGGCTCTCAAAGTTGGTGTGCCGAGTTGGCGATGTATCCCACGTGGTGTTCGTATTGCATTGGGCCTGATGATTTTGGCAAGTACTTGGTTGGCCATCAGCATGGCCAAAATACAGGGAGCCCTGTTTCTTTTGTCTGTCTTTGTCTTGGTTTGGGTCGCGGATGTGGCGGCATATGCCGGTGGGAGAATCTTTGGTCGGTACAAACTTGCCGTCACAATCAGCCCTGGCAAAAGTTGGGAGGGGGTTTATTGCGCTGTAGCGGCAGTTTTGGTGCTGGCCTTCTTTTGGGCATGGGTTGAGCCTGTCACAGCGTCTGTTCACAGCCTTTATTTTTATCTTTTTGATCGTTTTGGCATCCTGGTATTGCTGTGTGCGACCCTTTATTTGGTTATGCTCAGCATCATGGGCGACTTGTTTGAATCTTTGGTGAAGCGAGCAGCAGGTATGAAAGACAGCAGCCAACTCTTGCCGGGTCATGGCGGTGTACTCGATCGTATTGATGCCTTGCTGCCAGTGTTTCCAGCGGCGCTTGCCTTGGCCTCACTCTGAATCCTAAAAAGACCGCATGGCTTTGCTTCTCAATCATTGGAATGCCGATATGGCTGATTGTTTCTAAAAAGATGATGACATGATGCCTCAGAAGGTTTGCATTCTTGGCTCGACAGGCTCTATCGGTACCAGCACTCTCGATGTGATCGCCCGCCACCCGGATCGATATCAAGTGTTCGCGCTGACGGCACACTCAAAAGTGGCTGAACTTGCTGCACAATGTGCGCTTCATCGCCCTCCATTTGCAGTCATGATTGATCCACTTCAGGCGCGCGCATTGCGTCAAGAATTGCGATCTTCAGGGCTTGCGACTGAAGTTTTGGAGGGCGAAAAGGCCCTGATGGAGGTAGCTTCTCATCCTGAGGTGAATATCGTCATGGCCTCGATTGTTGGGGCTGCAGGCCTGGCACCGTGTCTGGCCGCAGCCCAAAGTGGAAAACGATTGTTGCTGGCCAACAAGGAGGCCCTTGTTGTTGGAGGGGCTTTTTTCATGGATGCAGTGCGTCAGGGTGGGGCCACCCTGTTACCCATTGATAGTGAGCATTCGGCTATTTTCCAATGCCTTCCTGAAGACCGTCAAACGTGGACGCAACGTATTCAAAAAATCGTCTTGACGGCATCTGGAGGGCCATTTCGTGAAACCCCCTTGAATAAATTATTCATGGTGACACCAGATCAGGCTTGCTCTCATCCAAACTGGGTGATGGGGAAAAAAATTTCCGTAGATTCAGCCACCATGATGAATAAGGCCTTGGAGGTGATTGAGGCGCGCTGGTTGTTTGATCTCCAAGCCGAACAAATTGAGGTGGTGATTCACCCTCAAAGTATTATTCATTCAATGGTGGTTTGCCGTGATCATTCTGTGTTGGCTCAGTTAGGTACCCCGGATATGCGTGTACCGATTGCATATGGCTTGTCTTTTCCTGATCGTATCGATTCAGGGGCAAAGTCCCTGGATTTCACCTCACTGTCCGCTCTGACGTTTTTGACTCCTGAAGCCGCACGGTACCCCAGCTTGAAAATGGCTTGGGACGCCCTCAAAGGCTCTCCAGGCAGTACAGCCGTCTTGAATGCCGCCAATGAAGAAGCTGTGGCAGCTTTTTTGGCAGGAGCGATTTCATTTGATCAGATTCACATGGTCAATCACGAGGTTTTGAATGCGATCGCTGTGCGTACCTCAGATGCCAGTGGCCTTGAGCCCCTGATGGATCTTGACCGTCGCTCACGCATGAAGGCCCAAGCAACGATTCAGCGGCTTGGATCATGATTGAAATTTTATCTTTTTTATTGGCAATAGTCGTTTTGGTGACCGTCCATGAGTATGGACATTACCGGGTTGCCGTGGCCTGTGGTGTGAAAGTGCTTCAATTCTCTTTGGGGTTTGGTAAAGTGCTTTGGCGCTGGCAAAAACCAGGAGGAACCGAGTTTTTAATTTCTGCTCTGCCTCTGGGGGGCTATGTTCGCATGCTTGATGAGCGAGCGATGCCCGTAAGTCCCGAAGATCGGCACATGGCCTTGGGTTCAAAACCTCTGTGGGCTCGTGCATTGATTGTTGCAGCTGGCCCTGCAGCCAATTTTTTGCTTGCGATCACACTGTTTTCGGTGGTGTATTGGCTTGGCATTCCAGAGCAAAAAGCGCTGCTTGGTACCCCCCCTGCAGGGAGCCTGGCTCATCAGGCAGGTATTCATGCCGGTGATTGGGTTCGTGAGGCTTCTGTCAATGCGGATGACTGGGTTCCTGTGCTGTCGCTGGAATCTTTGCGTCGGCAATTGATGAACGCGGCTTTGCATGCCCAGCCCTTGCATTTGAGGGTTTCGGATGCACGTGGGTTGGGCACGAGAATTTTGCATCTTGATCTTACCCGTCTGAATGAACTAGAAAGTTCGGTCTCGCTGATGCGTCAGCTGGGCTTAAAACCTTGGCGTGATGCCTTGGTCTTTGGGGTTCTTCCTGAGGGTCCAGCAGCTCGAGCTGGCTTGCAGGCTGGTGATCGAATCCTTCGGGTCGGCGATGTTCCTGTGCTGGATGCCGCCCATCTTGAGTCCATGATTCGCATCCATAGGGCTGATGCCGGGCCGATGGTGTGGCATGTTCAGAGGGGGCTTCAAAACTTGACAATGGATGTGACACCAACCTTTGATCAGCAAGCTCAGTCAGCTCGTGTACAGGTGCAACTCGGGGGCGTTCCCGAGTTTGTCACAGTACGCTATAGCCTTGGTGAGAGTCTTGTTCAGGCCTTGCAAAACACCTGGGATCAATCCACCATGACTCTGAACATGTTGGCACGTATACTCACTGGCGAGGCCTCTATCCAAAACATCTCGGGGCTGGTTTCGATAGCCGATTATGCAGGGCAGTCAGCCCGTATCGGGTGGGTGGCTTATTTAGGTTTTTTGGCCATACTCAGTGTGGGTTTGGCGGTACTGAATCTTTTGCCCTTGCCCATGCTTGATGGGGGTCACCTGATGTATTATCTTTTCGAGGCCTTGACCGGTCGGCCCCTTCCTGAGGTTTGGCTGGATCGATTGCAACGCTTTGGTTTGGTGTTTTTGGTGTTGCTGATGTTGCTGGCCCTGTTCAATGATCTTCATCGCATCTTGGGCTTTCCCTGATTTCTTTTGTTTCCAATGGGCTTGGCCCTTATTTGTGCATGCGTTTTCAATTCAATGTCTGCCGCTGGCTTTTGACGTCTTTGGTTCTGGCCTGCATGTTTTGTTCTTCCAGAGCTTTGGCCATCGAACCTTTCAAACTGAAAGATATTCGCGTAGAGGGACTTCAAAGAACAGATCCAGGGACGGTATTTGCCTCGTTGCCTTTTCGTATCGGGGACACTTATAACGACGAAAAAGCCGCAATGGCTCTAAGAGCCTTGTTCGCAACGGGTTTGTTCCGTGATGTTCGCATCGAGATTGACAATGGGCTGGTTGTGGTAATTGTCGAAGAGCGCCCGGTGATCTCTGCCATTGATTTTTCAGGGCTCAAAGAATTTGAGCGCAATGTTCTCTTGAAATCCCTGAAAGACTATGGCATCAGTGAAGGTCAGCCATTTGATAAAGCTTTGGCTGACCGTGCTGAGCAAGAACT
>JBEIRS010000259.1:0-2504 GCA_040375795.1 Methylibium sp. | reverse complement strand
GGTGCTTGTGTCCAAAATTCAGCCGGCATCGGCAAACGCTGTGTTCATTCTTGCCCAAGCAAAAATGACGATATCATTGAATTTTGCTGGATCGACCTCCCCAGATCTGCCGCTGGTCGATTCATTCACCGCTTTATTTTGACCCTTTTGCGGCGGCTTGGCCGCCATCATGTCACGCCCGGGTGGTTTTTGGCCACCTGGCTTTTGCGTAGGAGACCAGCCCATGCCCGTTCATCTTCAACCTCCCCAAGCCAAAGCCTTGTATCCTGTGGCCGGGTTGAGGCTGGGAATCACCATGGCAGGTGTACGCAAAGCCCACCGACGTGACCTGACCGTCATCACCCTGGCCGAGGGCAGCAGTGTCGCCGCGGTATTCACTCAAAACCGCTTTTGCGCTGCACCCATTCAAATCTGCCGAGACCATCTTGCCGCCCGGAAAGATATTCGAGCCCTTTTGATTAACACTGGCAATGCCAACGCCGGCACAGGCACAGAAGGTTTACAGCGTGCCTGGGAAACTTGTGCAACCCTCAGCCGGCTTCTTGAAATTGATCCGCAGCAAGTGTTGCCATTTTCAACGGGGGTGATCATGGAACAACTTCCCAGCGATCGTATTGAAGCCGCGCTACCCGCAGCCCTGGCGGCACTGAATGAAGCGCATTGGGCCGAGGCCGCGCAGGCCATCATGACCACTGACACGGTGCCCAAGGCTGCTTCATGCCAAATTTTTCTAGGTGGCAAGCCCGTGACCATCACTGGAATTTCGAAGGGGGCAGGCATGATTTGCCCCAATATGGCTACCATGCTCGGCTTTGTCGCCACCGACGCCGCCATCGATCCGGCCCAGCTTCAGAGGCTGGTGCGTGAAGTGGCCGACCAATCCTTTAATTGCATCACCATCGACGGCGATACCTCCACCAATGACGCTTTCACCTTGATTGCGACGCACAAAGCTGGCAACCCCCCCATCAAAAACCTGGAGTCTACCGATGGAAAAACCTTAAAGGCTGGGATTTTGCAAGTTGCTCAAACTCTCGCACAATCGATTGTGCGAGATGGTGAAGGCGCGACAAAATTCATCACTGTCCATATTTTGGGTGGGCGATCCGTAGCAGAATGCCGGCAGGTCGGCTATGCAATTGCCCATTCCCCCTTGGTCAAAACAGCTTTTTTTGCCAGTGACCCCAACCTGGGTCGCATTCTCGCCGCCGTGGGTTATGCCGGCATCAAAGACCTTGATACTTCGGGCATTGAGCTTTATCTCGACAATGTGCATGTGGTTCACAAAGGGGGTCGCAACCCTTCTTATCGAGAGGAAGATGCCGCACAGGTCATGCAACAATCAGAAATCACCATTCGTGTAGATTTAGGCCGAGGCCGTGAACAAACCACCCTCTGGACTTGTGATCTCAGCGATGAATACGTCAAGATCAATGCGGATTACCGCAGTTAAAAATTCAATGCCTTGGGGAGTCATCAACTGACATGGCTGTTTTATCTCTTTCTGAGGCCCAGCTTGCCTTTGGACATGTGGCATTACTTGATCGCGCCAGTTTTTCTTTGGAACCAGGCGAAAGGCTGGGCTTGATTGGCCGCAATGGAGCGGGTAAATCGTCTTTGCTCAAAATTGTGGCAGGGCTTGAAAAACCGGATGATGGCTTACTGCAATTCACCCAGGGGCTCCGCATTCGCTATGTTCCTCAAGAGCCACACTTGTCAGCCACATCCAGCGTTTTTGAGGTTGTCAGTGAGGGGGTGGCGGAGGCTCGATCCTTGCGGGCTGAGTATGAAAACCACGCACAAGGCGCCGACCTCAATTTTCTGCAAACTCGAATCGAGGCCCTCGATGCCTGGAACTGGGAACAACGTGTTGAAACCACCTTGGCGCGTTTGAATCTCAAGGGAACTTGGCAGGTCGGTACCCTTTCGGGAGGGCTTCAAAAGCGTGTCGCTCTGGCCCAGGCTTTGGTCGCTGTGCCTGATGTTTTGCTGCTCGATGAACCCACCAACCACCTTGATCTCGAATCCATCGCCTGGCTGGAAGCCTTGTTGTGTGGGTTTCAGGGCAGCTTGATGATCATCACCCATGATCGTGATTTTCTCGATGCAGTCACCACCCGGATTATTGAACTTGATCGAGGCCAATTACGCAGTTTTCCCGGCAACTTCAGCGCCTATGAAAAATCCAAAGAAGCCCAATTGGCTGCAGAGGCTTTGTCTCATGCTCGAGCTGATAAACTTTTGGCTCAAGAAGAAATTTGGGTTCGAAAAGGTGTTGAAGCACGACGCACTCGCAGTGTCGCCCGGGTGCAGCGCCTTGAGGCCCTGCGTGCCCAGCGAATGGCCAGGCGTGAGTCTGTAGGGCAAGTGCAACTTGAGCTGGACGCAGGCGTGCGTAGCGGGAAAATCGTTGCTGCACTCAAAGATGTTTCGCTGCGCTGGAACGCACAAAGCAGCCCCATCGTGGATGGCTTTTCGGCCACTTTTTTGCGCGGGGACAAGGT
>JBEIRS010000327.1:0-1638 GCA_040375795.1 Methylibium sp. | reverse complement strand
CCAAAGTTTTTTGATCCATACGTTGAACGTCGTCAAACCAGGTGGTCATCAGCTCGATCAAGTCGTGCATACTTTTCATGCGATCTTGGGCAATGCGGTCTTCTTCGTTGCTGGGTGTTTCGAGAAGCGCGTTGCGCAGCATTGAAAGCGTGGGCTCAATTTCCCTGCGGCGCCGTTCTTCGGCCAAAGTGCGGAAAATATCCCAGGCATCGGTGGGGGCATCAAAATACTCTCGGCGATCACCCGCCACATGACGCAGATTCACCAGCCGCCAGGCTTGCAGTTCCTTCAAGCCCATGCTGACGTTAGAGCGTGAAAATTCAAGTGATTGGGCAATTTCATCGGCGCTCAAGGGACGCGGAGAGACAAAAATCAAGGCATAAATTTGGCCGACAGTTCGGTTGATACCCCAGCGGCTGCCCATTTCGCCAAAGTGGCTGACAAAGCTGCGAACCAGTGGGGAAAGGTGGGGCATGGTGAAGTCCTGAAAAAATCTAAAAATGATGACGCTTTGGTTTGATTGTCAAAATTTACTTGAATTTCAGTATTTACTGAAAATTAAATAACACTTGACCTGGTTTTTTATAGGGGTATTCCAGATGGAAATTTTGTACGGTAAGTCACACAATGGCCCCTCAAGCCAGCTTCAGTCGATGCGAAAAGCACGGTAGTTTTTGTTTGCTGAAAAGGCCTCTCAGCCCGGGTGCAGTGCTTTGCCGTGGTACCCAAACACTTAATATGAAAATTAGCTCGAAAGGAACCGTCAATGAGCGCATCGATTTACACAGTCACTGGGCAGCAATGGTCAGCTGCTGGCTGGATTTTTCGGCACATCCTTGATCGGGTTTGTTTGGTTTTAGATCAGCAAGGCCATGCTGGACTGGCTCAGAGGTTTTCTGTACTTGCCAATCATTTGCCGGGGGAATCAAATTGTGATTTGGCGGCCTTGTCGCCTCAGGACCAAAAATTATTTTTTGAGGCGCTGCAAATCGCTCACCAGCGCTACCTTACTGAGGGCCCTTGCGGCTGGAACCTGCCTGATTTTTACCCCATCTTTATGGAGCGCTTCAATGCGCTATTGCGTTTGACTGCCACCGAAGCAGGACAGCGGCATGGGTAACTAAGGGGGCTCTCGGGAAGAGGTTGTAGGGATGCTCTGGATGAAGCGAAAAAATTGACTCTTTGATGCCGGCCAAGCCTTGGCTTGATGATTGTCAAGCCAAGGTGGTGGGCTTGCGAGTAGGCTTTGCAAACTTCACTTTGCTTGCCTGATATGTCTTCACAGCCCTCGACCCCCCTGACTCTGCCGCAAAACGTCATGGCCTTGGTGCCCATGCGCAATGTCTTGCTCTTTCCGCATGTGCTCTTGCCGATCACGGTGGGGCGATCAAAATCTTTGGAGGCCATTCATTATGTGATGCAAACCAAAGCCAAGTTATTGATTGTATTGCAAAAAAATTCAGCAGAGGATGATCCAGGTCAGGAGGGCCTGGCCTCAATTGGCACCTTGGCCACCGTGGTGCGTGAATTGGCGGCTGCCGAGGGGCAAATTCATGTGGTATGCCAAGGAATTCAGCGGGTACGTATTGTGGAATTGCTGCCGCAATATCCTTTTTTGGCAGCTCGAATTGAATTCAT
>JBEIRS010000376.1:0-1029 GCA_040375795.1 Methylibium sp. | reverse complement strand
TTCAATCAGCAGGGAGGTTGCGAGGATTTTGTTCCGTGGGCTATAGAGCAAATTGGCACGGGGAACGTGGGTGGCGCAGACAGGTTTACACTTGCCGCAGCGCAAGCAATCTTTGACAGAATTGGCGATGGCGCCAATATCGCTTTGCTGCATGATCAATGACTCGTGGCCCATCAAGCCAAAGCTCGGGGTGTAGGCATTGCTGAGATCAGCTTTGATGATCTGGCCGTCGAAAGAAGCATCACGCAAAAGTTTGCCTTTATTGAAACGCCCTTGAGGGTCAACCCGCTGCTTGTACGATGAAAATTCAGCAATTTCCGCGTCAGTCAAGAATTCAAGTTTGGTAATGCCGATGCCATGTTCACCCGAAATCACCCCATCGAGGCTGCGTGCCAGCGTCATGATACGAGCCACCACATCATGAGCAGTTTGCAGCATGGCGTAGTCATCTGAATTGACGGGAATGTTGGTGTGAACATTGCCATCACCGGCATGCATATGCAAAGCCACCCAAACTCGGCTGCGCAACACATTTTGATGAATTTTTTCACAAGCCTCAAGAATGGGCTTGAGTGCTGCACCCGTAAAAATGGCCCTCAAAGCCGCCATCACCTGAACCTTCCAGGAGGCACGCAAGGTGTGATCTTGTAGTTGTTCGAAGAGCGTGCGGGTGCTGTCGCCGGACTCCACAGCATTCAATGCCCCGTGGCCTGTGCAGGCGGGACGTTGCGCCGTCGGCGTATCAAGATGTGCCAGCCAGTAGGCCCACAAAGCATGGACTTCAGACAAAACGCCAAGCGCTCGTTGAACGCTGTCTTGGAGTAGCTCTGCCGAGGCGATCGGCTCAGCCTCGCCGCTTTTACCGAGCGGCAATGAACCCTGAGAGAGAAAATCACGAACCCCTTCGATCATCGCCAGCTTGTTGCGTAGGCTGAGCTCAATATTGATACGCTCGATTCCCTCGGTGTATTCACCCATTCGAGGCAAAGGAATCACCACGTCTTCATTCACTTTGAACGCATTGGTGTG
>JBEIRS010000009.1:0-15303 GCA_040375795.1 Methylibium sp. | reverse complement strand
GGTCACCGTGTCTTTGGGAACCAACTTTTCCGTGGTTGATCCACTCTCTACCAAAACTGTGACGGGCACGAATGTCGTTTTGCAAGTCAATGGTGATTTCACCGTGAATGTGACTGGGCCGGGCCTTGGTTGGACCAAGAGTGGTAGCACCCCTGCTGGCTCCAACATCTATACCAACTTCAATACAGGCGCCACCACTTCGACCGATCCTGTCACCAGCAAAATCATTCTTGATGATGTGGGTCGTGGCTCGCATGGCGGTGATTTGGTCGTGGGCGGCTTGTCGGTCGGTGATACATCCACCTCCAAGGGCGTTGAGCGCTTCGAAATCACGGTAGAAGACAACAGCAAGTTGACTTCGATTGCTTCGACCAACAATACCCTGCGTGAAGTCACCATCGTCAACGGCACCACCACCCGTGTGAACAATGCCTACAATGACAACGTCAAAGATGCTGGTAACCTGACTGTCAAGAACTACGAAACTGATGTTGCTGGTGCATTTAGCTTGCCTGGTGAGGGCAGCAGCGTGGCCGGTTTCACCGATGTTCGCCTGATCGATGCTTCTGCGTTCAAGGGCAAACTCGACATCTCTGCCGCCATCACTGGCGCTTCTGTGGCCAAGTACCTGACCTTGACCGACGGTGTTGCTGACTACACCGCCGACAATGTGGCTTTCGCGTACTCTGGCGGTTCCAATGCAGACACCCTGGATGTTCGTGTCAATAACCAATACGTCAGCGCGGCGTCCATGCCCTCCCTGTCTGATCGTGAGGACTTTGGTCTGACCATCAATGGCAATGCCGGCAATGACAAAATCACGGTTCGCCATGTGGACAATCTCAGTGCCGAAAACCGCAACATCAATGTCATCCGGGTGAATGGCGGTGAAGGTAACGACACCATCACCTCCACTGGCGAAGGCAACATTACTGTTGATGGTGGTATTGGTGACGATGTGGTGTACCTGAACCAATCTGGAGCTAACGCTTTTGCCAACTCCAGCTGGAAGACTGCTCCTGGTTTCAACACCCCGAACGGCTTTAATAAATTCTTGTACGGCGGCCAATTGACGGTGTCTTTTGCTCCCAGCAATGGTGTGACGGCTGCTGCTCTCGCTGATGCTGTGTCAGCCAATTTCACCAATGGCTATGAAGTGACGGTGGCCATTCCCACGGGTGCCAATGCCACGCTGAACCAGTTCTACCTGAACCAAGCCATCAAAAATGCCATTAACAACAATGCGGTGTTGAACAAGCTGCTCAAGGCTGAAGACATGCCTGGCACGCAGCTTAAAATCACTTCCTTGATCGATGGCGTTCAGAACTTGGCAGAAGATCTGGTCATGAGGGTTTCCGCGGCTGACATCACGAACGATGCGGCAGCACTGGCAGCCTACAAGCTGTACATGGCTGACTCCACCTTGTCTGGTACTGCTGCTCAGGCAGCCAACCTGGACACCTACAACGTTTTCCTCAACGGGAGCGGGGGCGTGTTGGACACCTGGACCCTTTCTGCCAACAGCGGTACAGCTGGCCTCGAAGGCGACAACCGGATTGACCTCGGTGTTGGTTCTGACGTGGTGGTCTTGGGCTCCAATGCCAATAGCAATGACACGGTAGTGTTCAATGGCTATGATTTGGGTGTCAAGACGGTCGTCAATTTCAATGACACGAATGGCACGGTTGGATCAGACTATCTGGACTTCACTTCCTACCTCACCAGCAGAATCAAGGATGCAGGAGGCGTTGATCAGGGCATCCGTTTGGTCACAACATTGAACGCTGACGCAAGCGTGGAAGCCAATTCGGTCACCCGACTGACGGGCGTGGCTTACACGGGCACTGACACGTTTGCAGGTCTCACCGCTGATAAACTTTTGGCAGCCATCAATGGTGGAACCGCGTATGCAGGCTTGGTCGGTACCACGTTGGATGCCGTCAGCTATGGTACAGCTGCAAATGGTTTGGTCAACGAAGGCAAGGCCGTGGTGATGGTGGAAAACACCGCCAACGAAGGCTATTTCCGCGTCTTCGAATTGACCTTTGCTGCGGGCTCTACCCAGTTCACCACTGCCAAGCTGATCGCTGATGTTGACTTTGGTGCTCGTCCAGACCTTTCTGGCAATACTGGTGCGACCGCCAACGCCACTGACAACTTGATCTGATGTTGTGAGTGAGTTTGTATTAAAGCAGTAAATTTTTGGCCTTCTTGAAAGGCCAGTCACAGCTTAATCCCCGGCCCATGCCGGGGGTTTTTTTAGCTTCAGAAATTCATATATGAACTCCCGAATATGAATCCTCGAATCTCTGGGGCAACAAATCTGCCACGTTCACACATGGAGAAGAATTGTTGCCTCACACTTGTCACCACACCCGTGCAGGTGAATTTGCTGAAAGAGCTGCAAGTCCAATTTGCTCAGGTCTGCAATGCGCTGGCGCCAGAAGTTTCTGGCTCACGCGTATGGGGGCGGGTGGCGCTTCACCACTTGCACTACAGGCGTCTGCGGGCTGAGTTTCCGCGGCTGGGCTCGCAAATGGTATGTAATGCCATTTATGCAGTCTCTAAAACAGCCCGCTTGGTTTTTCAGCATTCATCAAGTCCGCTCCATTTATCGCGTCTAAAACCGGGGGTCTTGCCGCTCTTGAGGTTTGCAGCCAATGGCCCGGTCTATTTCGATCGCCATACTCTGAGTCTTCGCGAGGATGGTCTATCCTTGTACACCTTGGAGGGGCGAATTCGCTTTGAAGCCTCATTGCAACCAGAGACTCGTCAAGCCTTGCAGGGGGTACGGTTGCTCGAGGTGGTGCTTGAATCTCGTGCTGAGGATCATTTCACTCTGAATTTCAAATGGAATGGGTCGGAGCAAGACAGCAGCGCAGGATTGGTCTGGGGTGAAGCCAGTCAAGATCTGGATCTCCACCCCTCATTTTCATCACCGGAAAGCCCATCTGGCTTGGCGTGGAGGGGTCTCTGGCCCGCCCACGTGACGATAGAAGAACAAGGAGCCGAGAGGCGATGAATAAACAACGCAGTGAGCTCTGGACTCGCGTTTTGAAATTACGCGATGGCTTTGGCCCGGTCGCCGGGATAACGATGGTCATTGGTATTTTAGGCTTTATTCCCTCCGTTTATATGATGGAAGTTTATGAGCGGGTGATCAACAGTCAAAGCCTCATGACCTTGGCCATGTTGTCGATCTTGGCAGTGGCTTGTTATGCCTTGATGGAAGTTCTTGAAAAAATCCGCGCAGGGGCACTCTGGAGCCTTGGGCTTCGGCTTCAAGAAATTTTGCAGGAGCGGGTATACGATGCAATGACTCGGGCGCTGCTGGCCCGTGCGCCGGGCGGCCTGACGGCCATGCAAGACATTCGATCCCTCAGAGAGGCTTTACACAACCCGGCACTGACAGCGGTCATGGATGCCCCGATGTCATTGCTCTGCCTTTTTTTGCTCGCACTCATCAACCCCTGGTTGGCCGTGGCAGCCTTGGTCGGGGGGGTGTTGCAAACCATGGTAGCTTGGGCAGTTCAGCATTGGGTGCGGCCCTTGATGCAGCAGGCTCAGCAGCAGACCCAAGCGGCCCAGCAGTATGCGGAGGCTTCTTTGCGCAATGTTCAAGTGATGCAGGCCATGGGCATGGTGGGTGCAGTACGGCGCCATTGGTTGGTGCGCCAAAGAAACTTTCTTGACACACAGGCGCGGGCTTCGGATATCGCCGCTGGCCTGGGTGTTTGGGCCAAATTGTTGCAGCAGCTCATGGGCTCGGTGTTATTGGGCCTGGCGGCTTGGCTATCCATTCAAGGCACACTCAATGGGGGCGATGCCATGCTGATTATTGCTTCCATTCTTGGGGGGAAATTGTTACAACCTTGGGTGCAGTTTGTGCAGCAGTGGGGAGCGGTTCAAGGCACCCTACAAGCCTGGACCCGCCTGCGTCAGTTACTCGAAAGCCAGCCGTTCAGAACCCCCCCCATGCCATTGCCTGACCCTGAAGGGCACCTGCGTGTAGAAGGCGTGAATGTGGCGGCTCCCGGCCAGAACGCCCTGATTTTACAGGGCGTGAATTTTTCTTTGAAAGCAGGTGAGGTGCTGGGGGTGATCGGGCCATCGGCTTCGGGTAAAACCACATTGGCTCGAACCTTGGTTGGCTTGACTGCGCCTGCCAGTGGCGTGGTTCGTTTGGATGGGGCCGATTTACGTAGCTGGGATCTGGCTCAATTGGGGCCTCACCTCGGATATCTTCCCCAAGGGGTTGACTTGATCGAGGGCACCCTCGGTGAAAATATCGTCCGGTTTGGCAAGGTGGATGAGCACGCATTGCAAGAGGCTGTGGCTCTGGTGGGCTTGCAGCCTTTGGTGTCTGAGTTGCCACAGGGCTATGATACCCCTGTGGGGTCTGAGGGACGAGTGTTGTCGGGAGGACAGCGGCAGCGTGTGGGCCTGGCCCGAGCCGTCTACGGAAAACCCAAGTTGTTGGTGCTCGATGAACCCAATGCCAGTCTGGATGAAGCGGGCGATGCGGCCCTGATTCAAACCTTGAAAACCCTCAAGGCTCGCGGCACCACAATCGTTGTCATGACCCACCGCACGGGTGTTTTGGCGGTGGCCGATCGTATTGTGTTGTTGGCCGAAGGCCGTCAGCAGTTGTTTGGAAGTACGGCTGAGGTTTTGCAAGCTTTGCGTGGTGGGCAGCCTCGGGTGACCCAAGAAGCAGGAGAAAAAGCATGATGACACCATGGTGGCGTCGTTCAGGGGTCCCCATGGGGGAGGTCGTGTGGTCGATGCGGGCCGAGCTCTTGGCCGTCGCAGCATTCAGCCTGGTGGTCAATCTCATGATGCTCACCCCGACTCTTTATATGTTGCAGATCTATGACCGCGTCATGGTCAGTCGCAGTGAGCTCACCTTATTGGCGCTTTCGCTCTTGGCTCTGTTCCTTTACGGCATCATGGCGCTTGCTGACTGGTTCAGGGCACGGTTGTTGGTGCGCAGTGGTTTACGTTTTGATCAGGCTTTGGGCGCTCGTGTGTTTGAGGCCTCGGTTCAGCGCCGTTTGGAATCGGGCGACAGCGGATCACGTGGCGATGCAGACCTCATGATGGTTCGACAGTTCATCACCGGCAACGGTGTTTATGCGTTTTTTGATGCCCCCTGGACGTCGATTTACATCTTGGTATTGACCATGCTACACCCTTGGTTGGGCGTGACCGCCCTTATTTTTGGGGTCATTCAGGCCTCTTTGGCTTGGTGGGGGCACCATCAGGCCAGTCGGGGGCAGCTGGCATCAGCCCAAGCCAACACTCAGGCCGACCATTTTTTGCAGGCCAAGCTGCGTAATATGGATGTCATCTGGTCCATGGGCATGTTGAGGCCTCTGTACGATCGCTGGGATCAACGTCACCAAGCCGCATTGTGTGCGTCAACTCAGGCTCAGTTTCAAACGGGTCGCACCGAAGCCATCAGCAAGTTTGTGCGTTATGTGCAGCAGTCGGCCAGTTTGGCGGTAGGGGCTTGGCTGGTGATTCGCGGTGACATCAGCCCAGGGGCCATGATTGCCGGCAATGTCTTGATGGGCAAGGCTCTGGCCCCGATTGACGGCTTGGTGTCCCTTTGGCCCTCTTGGTTGGCCTGTCGCATGGCTTGGGGCCGCTTGTGCGAATTGCTTAACAGGCCGTCCTTACGCGGGCGTTGGTCTGTCCCGAGGGTGCATGGTGAACTGCACGTTCTCCATGTGACCCTGAAGGCACCGAACCGCCCCGATCCAGTTTTGTCTGCCGTCTCTTTCAATGCTTTTCCAGGAACCATCACCGTGATACTGGGTGCATCAGGTTCAGGAAAATCATCGCTGGCACGTGCCCTGCTGGGCATTTGGCCCCTCTCTGCCGGACGGGTGATGCTCGACGGACAATCGATTGAGCGCTGGGATCCGCAAGCTCTTGGCCCTTGGGTAGGTTACCTGCCCCAAGAAGTTGAGCTCTTTGAGGGAACGGTAGCGCAAAACATTGCTCGATTGGGTGAGGTGGATGCCGCGCAGGTGGTAAAGGCGGCCATGAGCGCTGGTTTACATGACATGATTTTACGCCTACCCGAAGGCTATGAAACGCCCATCGGCCCAGCTGGGGGGTTTCTTTCTGGGGGCCAGCGCCAGCGCATCGGATTGGCCCGTGCCTTGTATGGTGAGCCCAAAGTGTTGGTGCTCGATGAGCCGAATGCCTTTCTTGACGAAGAAGGTGAGAAAGCCTTGCATGCGGCGATGATCGCCGCCCGTCAACGAGGCTGTACCGTGCTTTTGATTACTCATCGCCCCGCCTTGCTCAACGTGGCTGACCGTCTTTTGGTCTTGGAGGCCGGTCGAGTGCGTGCGGAGGGCCCCAAAGAACAAGTGCTGGCACAACTTCAAGAGCCTGTATCAGCCCCCCCAACCCGTGAAAAGCAATTCGCATGACACCGACACCCAAGGAATTATCCCATGAATGCGATCATTGAAAAACCGATGCCGTCCATCACGGCTCAAGACGTTTTAGATCAACAAGCCGAGCAAGCCTTGACGTTGAAAGCGGCCCGAGACACCCGCGCCATCATGCGGAAGGGTTTTGTGGCTTTGGCTGTGGGCTTGGGCGGCTTTGGCTTGTGGGCCTCCCTGGCCCCGCTGGATGAAGGCGTGCCCACGCATGGCATGGTGGCGATTGATACGAAGCGAAAGGCGGTGCAACATCCCAGCGGTGGCATTGTCAAGGAGGTGCTGGTGCGTGAGGGTCAGCATGTGAAGGCTGACGAGGTCTTGATGCGGCTGGATGAAGCCACTGCGCGAGCCAATTTTGAATCGGTACGTCAACGGTTTCTGGGTTTGAACGCCACCCGAACCCGCTTATTGGCTGAACAAATGGCTCAGTCCACACTGGCCTTTGATTCCCAGGTGTTGGAGGCAGCCCGTCAAGACCCGGCTTTGGCGCAGCAATTGCAGGTTCAGCAATCTTTATTTCAGACTCGCCGTCAAGCCCTCCAGTCTGAATTGGCAAGTTACGAAGAGGCGATTGCAGGGGCCAAGGCCCAGCAAGAATCGGCCCGGGCCATCCAGACTCAAAGGGAACAGCAGCTCCGGCTTGTGCGTGAAGAGTTGACCGGTCTGACTGATTTGGTGCGTGAAGGCTACGCCCCACGTACCCGCCAAATGGAACTTGAGCGTCATGCCTCCGAAGTACAGGCCAGCCTGGCTGATTTGGCCGGGCAAATTGTTCGTGCCGAGCGCTCTGTGGCCGAGTTGACCTTGCGTTCGCAGTCGCGCCGTTCTGAATATGCAAAAGAGGTTGAGACCCAGTTGGTGGACGTTTCACGCGAGCTTCAAACCGAGACAGAGCGCTTCAAGGCCCAGCAAGCCGACCTCAAACGCATCGATATCCGCGCCCCGGCGGCGGGTCAGGTGGTGGGCCTGACGGTTCAAAGTGAGGGGGCTGTGGTGCAGTCTGGCCAAAAGCTCATGGAGATCGTTCCCGATCACCAAGACTTGCTCTTGGAAACCCGGGTACCTGCACACCTGATTGATAAAGTTCAGTCGGGCTTGGTGGCCAAGGCACGTTTTAATACCTTTGCCCATTCTCCGCAGCTGGTGGTGCCGGCCCAGGTGGTTTCTGTGTCTGGTGATTTATTGACCGATCCTCAAATGCCCCAAGCCCCGTACTATTTGGCACGCCTAGCGATCACCCCAGAGGGCTTGCACACACTTGGATCCCGGCAATTACAGCCGGGGATGCCCGTTGAAGTGGTGATTGTCACGGGGGAGCGTTCGCTCTTGACATATTGGTTGCATCCGCTGACCAAGCGGCTTGCAGGCGCCATGAAGGAGGAATAATGCGCTGTATTTTGATGAACATGGCGGCCCTGGGTGTCGTCGGTACTTTTTATTTTGGCTCGGCAGGGGCTCAAAATGCCACCACCCAGCAGCCCCTATTGCGCCCATATCAAGCCTATGAACAGGGCATGCAGGCCAACCCTGCCTTGCGTGCATCAAGAGCCATTCTGGAGGCCAACCGTGAGCGAGTGGCCCTGGCTCGATCGGGTTTGTTACCGCAGGCACAATTGTCTTTTGGGCGCAATTACAATGACCTCGATGCCACGGCTGAAAATATTTTTGGTCAGCCATCCAAAACCAACAGTGAATACTACAGCTATAACAAAACCCTGAGTCTTCGCCAGCCTATTGTGAACCTGCCTCGCTGGTTGGGCCTGGATCAAAGCAAGGCCCAAGTTCGTGATGCTGAGGCCAATTATCGGCGTGATACGGGTGATTTGGCCGTCAAAATCAGTGCAGCTTACCTGGATGTTTTGGTGGCTCAAGACCAACAAGGTTGGGTACAGTCTCAGCAAAAACAATTGCGTGCGGCTCTGGATGCGGCCACTCAAGCCTTTCAGGTGGGCTCAGGAACCCGTACCGACATTGATGAAGCCCGCACCCGCCTCGACATGACCCAGGCCACCTTATTGGAAGCTGAACAGTCTCTCGAATACAACCGCCGGCAATTGGCCACACTGATGAACGTGGCCCCCAACGCGGTACTGTTTCTAGCCCCCCTCGATCCTGCCATTTGGGCCCAAGCATCATCAGCACTACCACCTCTCGAATGGTGGGAAGATCGGGCACGGCAAACCAACCCCGAAATTTTGTCCCTCCAGGCACGCATAGAGATTTCTCAGCGTGAGGTTCAAAAGGCCCGTGCTGGTCATGCCCCTACACTGGATGCCGTGGCACAATGGTCTGATACAGGCAATGACAACATCACTCGCTTGAACACCCGTTATGTCAACAAATCTTATGGTTTACAGTTGACGGTGCCTTTGTATCAAGGGGGGGCCGTCAATGCCCAGGTCAGGCAGGCCCTGGCGGATTTGACCCGTGCTGAAGAAGCCCTTGAAAACCTCAAACTGGATATTTCCCTCAGGCTTCACAAAGAGCATCGAAGTGTTTTGCAAGGTCGGCAAAAGGTACACGCTCTTGAACAGGCTTTGGTGTCTGCTCATGACATGGTGCGCTCGAATGTCATGTCTCGCAAAGCAGGGGTTCGCACGGCTCTTGATGTGTTAAACGCCGAGCAGCAGGTTCTCCAGGTGCAACGCGAGTTGTCCCTTGCCCGGGCCCAAACCCTGATGTCTGGCTTGCGTCTGCGCGTACTTGCAGGAGACTCCCCTCAAGACGCTGTCATGCACATTGAACAAGCCTTGACCCGCGTGCATCCTTGAGATACTGTCAGGAATCTGGGCTTTGTGGAGCACCGAGCTCGGCCTTCAGGTATTTTTGCCTTGGAAGTCTGTTTGACTTGGGTGTCATCGGCTGCCAACCAGCCCCAAGTCCGATAGGCTGCCAGTCGCCTTATTTCAACCTCTCTGGGTGGTTTTTTAACCCTTAGATGCAGTCAAATGCCCCTGATCAAATTTATCAATCACTGGAACCGTCAGCGCTTGTATGCACGCAAACGCCAGCGAGTTCGCGAGAGCTATCGAGTATGGCTCAAACAAGAATGGCTTCACTACCCTGTTGCTGCGGCCCACCCTCAAACCATCATGCTGCTTGTCGATGTTCGCGAGGCCGACTCTCAGACTCTTCAGCAGTTTATATTCAGTTTATTGGGGCAGTCTCAACAAAACTGGTTGGCCTATTTTTTGATCGACCCAGGCGTTTCACCTGAAAGGCTCAAGCAGCTTCAGCTCCAAGTGGTTTCACTCGGCCCCCGTGTACGCTGGATCACCGATGCCTCTTTAGAGCCATCTAGCCCAATTTTTACACAAGATGCCCACCACGAATGGATTGGCCTCATGGATGTCAACAGCTTGGTAGCCCCGGGCGCATTGGCCACGGTGCTTCACCAAGCCAGCCTGCATCCCGAGGCCCGCTTGATATACGCTGATCATGACCATATTTTGCACAATAATTTGCGCTGCGTGCCTCATTTCAAGCCTGATCTCAATCCAGAAATGCTGCTTTCATGGAATTACATCGGAAACCAGTTTTATGTTCACCGGGATATTTTGAAGCAAAGTGGCTTGCCAGAGGCTCACAATCATGCGGGGCAACGATATGCCCTGTTGCTCGAATTGATTGCGCGTTTGTCAACGCACTCAATTCATCACATTCCACAAATTTTGCACCATGTGAATGGCAAAGGCTTTGACACTGAAAGCCAAGCTGAAAAATGGCTGTCACACAAGCTGGCCTCAGCAACAGACGTTTCAGTGGTTCAATCCCACTTGAACCGTCACCACCCGGGGGCTCAAGCCCAATTGATGCAAGGCAACCTCGGGGTGCTGGTTGAGTTTCCGATTCATCAGCCTTTTCCGAAGGTCAGCATTATTGTTCCAACCCGAAACGCGCATCAACTGTTCGAGCGCTGCATTCGTTCACTGATTGCGCTCACTGATTACCCTGATTATGAACTGTTGTTAATTGATAATGGCTCTGATGACCCTAAAGCCCTGGCAGCTTTCGCTTCTTTAGAGCACGACCCTCGTGTGAAGGTTCTACACGATAACAGTCCGTTTAATTTTTCGGCCCTTAATAATCGGGCAGCCCGCCACGCCCAGGGAGAACTTTTACTCCTTTTGAACAATGATACCGAGTTCACTGAATCAACCTGGCTGCGTGAAATGGTGGCTTTGGCTGTACGCCCTGAAATTGGCTGTGTCGGGGCCAAACTTTATTACCCCGATGGAAGCATTCAACATGTGGGTCTGGTGACGGGTATTTGTGGTGTGGCCACCCATGTGCATGTCAAAATGCCCGGAGATGCCCCGGGGCATTTCAACCGGGCTGTTTTGCTGCATGCTGTGAGTGTGGTCACAGGAGCTTGTTTGATGGTGCGTCGAGCGCTTTATGAGCAACTGGGGGGCCTCAACGAAGAACATTTGGCAGTGGCTTACAATGACGTTGATTTTTGCTTAAGGGTTCAGCAGCGGGGCCTAAGAAACGTCATCACACCTTTTGCCCAATTGATTCACCATGAATCAGCCACCCGGGGCAGTGACTCCACCCCCCAAAATGCAGCTCGATTCCGCAAAGAATTGGCCTACATGAAAAAGGTTTGGGGGCATCAACTCGATTGGGACCCTGCCTACAACCCCAACCTGTCTCTTCGAGGCAGCAATTTTGAGGTGGCTCACCACCCCCGACAGCCCCGGTGAGAAAACTTTGTAACCATGCGCACCATCACAAATGAACCGTCGTGCTGCGCGCTCACAGCATCCAGAAGTGCTTTTCTGTCTCTCAGGAAATGGCCCGGCATTGCCACGCTTTACACTAAAAATCTGGTTTCATTTTTCCCTGCTGCACAGGTTGCTTGCCTCGTCCTTTGGCGTTGAATCTCATGACGACAAAATTAACTTGGTTGGATTTTTAGCTGGGCGAGGGTGACAAAGTCGCTCAATCATACGCTGCTTGTCGAAGGGTTTCAACCACAGGACGGCGTAAAACCTCTCGCAGGCCCCACCACCCCGCAGCAAGAGCCAGCGCAGCCCCCCCCAAGGCTCCCAAAAGGGGAACCCAAGGCGATGGCGCCCAGGTAAAATCGAATACCCAGCGTGCCAGGGCCCAGCCGAGGATCATCGCCGCCGTGCTGGCTAAAACTCCGGCGAGAGCACCCACCCCCAATAACTCTGTTTGCTGGACTTGAGCCAGCAAGCGTGATCCCGCACCCAAGGCCCGCATCACCGCAAATTCACGGGTTCGGGCTTCTCGGGTGGCGGTGACTGCTGCAAATAAGACCAATAAGCCAGCCGCCAGGGTAAAACCAAATAAAAATTCAACGGCTCGAATCACTTGTCCTAAAACAGATTGAATTTGAGCCACGGAGGCAGAGATATCCACATTGGTGACATTCGGAAATGCCCGGCTGAGCTGACTATCAAAACCTTGCTGGGCTGGAGCTCGGAATGCTGCGATATACGTGGGCGTGGCCTGGGGCCAGTCAGAGACCGGCAACATCACAAAAAAATTCACCCGCATCGAACCCCAATTAACCTTACGGATGCTGGTGATTTTTCCTTCAATGATTTGCGATGCCATGTCAAAACGCAGGGTGTCACCGTGGTTCAGACCCAGTTCTTTGGCTAAACCTTCTTCAACGCTCCAGGCTCCGGGTTCTTCAGGCTGCCAGGCACCAACAACCACTTTATTTCCGGGTGGAAGTTTGGCGCTGTAGCTGAGATTAAATTCACGCTCAACAAGATTTTTAGCGCGATCGCTGGAGTATTTTTCAGCGCTGACGGGGTGCTGATTCACGGCCAGCAGCCGCGCGCGCGCCATCGGATACCAATCAAATTGTGTGATGCCGGACTGCTGCAAGTGAGCTTGAAAGGCTTGCGTCTGATCTGGTTGAATATTGATGACAAAGCGGTTGGGGGCATCAGGGGGAGTGGCTTGTTGCCAGCTTTTAATCAGGTCTGTACGCAACAACACAAGAAGCACCAAAGCCAGCAAACCCAGGCTGAGAGCAGATACTTGTAAAATGGTAAAGGCAGGTCTTGCGCTGATTTGCCGGCTTGCAAGCAAGAGCCATTGAGGGGTGTGCGCCGCCTGAACAACCCGCCGCAGCAAAACCAGTACAAGCCAGGCACACGCTGCAAAACAAAGCATTGCCAGGGCCACCCCACCAACCACTACCCCAGCCAATCGCGTGTTATTGGCCACCACCCACAAAAGCATCACAAAGCTGGACAGCGCACCCAGCAAGACCATCAGCGACGCCGCCCGTGGGCGGCCAAGATCACGTCGGATCACCCGAAGGGCAGGGACATTGGCCAATTGAACCACTGGTGGAAGACCAAAACCTGCCAGCAGTGTCAGTCCGACAGCCATTCCAAAGGCCGCAGGCCACAGCCCAGGTTCAGGTAATTGAGTTGTGAGCAAGGTGGCCAATAATGCGACAAACACATAATGAACCATGAAGCCCAGCAGTACGCCGAAAACACTCGATGCAGCCCCAACCAGACCAAATTCAATCGCATATTGGGCAGCAATGCGGCGATGAGATTGGCCAAGTACCCGCAAAATGGCACAATCATCAAGGTGACGCAAGGCAAAGTCCCGGGATGCAATCGCCACGGCCACTGCGGCCAGCAAAGCAGCCAAAAGCGCCACCAGATTTAAAAATTTGCCCGCCCGATCCAGCGTTTGTTGCATTTCAGGGCGGCCTGTATCGAAGATTTCAACCTGAACATTTCTAAGTTGTTGCCGCTCTATTTCAGCTTGAGCCCAGGCTTGGTAGCGCTTGGAAAGCTGATCGTCGTTGAGTGGTGACGCCACTGCCAAGCGATATCGCACCCGACTGGCAGGCTGAATCAATTGCGTCGCAGCCAGATCAAACAAGTTCATCATCACGCGGGGTGAGAAATTCAAAAAGCCAGCACCCCGATCAGGCTCGTTTTGAATGATTTTTTCGATCTGCAAAGAAGCGTCGCCCAAGAGAATCTGGTTGCCGACTTGTAAATTCAGCGCCTCCAGCACTCCAGGATCAACCCATGCCTTTCCAGGCCCAGGTCCTTGAGCTTGTATTTCTTCTGGCAAACCATGCCCCGAGCTCAATCGTAAAACGCCCCGAAGCGGGTAACCATCACCAACCGCTTTAATGGCCACCAGCCTCGAAGCTGCACCCTGGTCATCCGGGGCACGGGCCATGCTGGGGAAACTGATCGTGCGGGCCACTTGCAGGCCCTGCGCCACGGCCTGACTTGAAAAATCATTGGGCAGGGCCTGGTCACTCACCAAAACGACATCACCGCCAAGAAGCTGGCGCGCATCACGAGCCAACCCTCTTTGCAATCGATCAGAAAAAAAGCTCACCGCAGTCAGTGCCGCCACAGCCAGGCAAACCGCCAAAGCCAAAAGACGCAACTCACCCGCCCGCCAGTCACGAGCCAACTGACGCAAGCAAAGTGCCATAAAGGAAAAAAAATTTTTCATCTGGCTAAAATATAGATGGTCGTATGGTTACAAGTGTCAAGTACGCTGCGCATGAAAGCGTCAAGGTGCTGTATTCACCTTTATCATCTTGAAAATAAAAACCAAATCATGCCTGATTTTGGGGCAGAGTCACTCTAAAAACGGCCCTTTCAATCAGTGAATTCCTTGGCAAATATCCGTCTTGCTAAATTCTCATCGAATCTTTCTAAAAGATCGATAAACTCTACATCCAAAAGCCCCCAACAAGGGCATACCCCCAGGCAGCCTTCTGAGCCATGACTTCCAGCATTTTTGATCTTAAAAGCGCCTCCATGAGCCTTGTGGCACTTCTTTTGCAAACCACGGACAAGGCCGCATTAGCCAGTGAGTTATCGCGCCGTTTTGACAGTACTCCTGATTTTTTCAACAATGATCCCGTGGTCATTGACCTCTCTGCGGTCGCAGCAGACCCCAGCCCCCTCCATTTCCCCGAGCTGGTGGTTTTGCTTCGTCGCTATAAGCTGCATGTTGTCGGGGTGCGGGGGGGCAATGCGGCACAAACGGCTGCAGCCATGGCCATCGGCCTGGGAGACCTTTTTGATGAAAGCAGTCGCATCCTCGATGATCTTCCAGAGGGGGAGGCTGAAGTCATTCGTCATGCTCCTCGAACTTCGGCAACCACTATGGTGGTCCATAAACCGCTTCGTTCTGGTCAGCAGGTATATGCTCGGGGTGGTGATCTCATCGTTCTTGCCTCGGTCAATTATGGTGCTGAAGTGATTGCAGATGGCCACATCCATGTGTATGCTCCCTTGCGCGGAAAAGCCATTGCTGGAGCCAAGGGTAATACCGATGCGCGTATTTTCACGACCTATCTTGATCCAGAACTGGTCGCCATCGCCGGAACTTACCGAACCACCGAACACCCTTTATCTGTCGAAGTGACAGGCCGGCCCACCCAAGTTCGGCTTGAGGGTGAGCGACTGGTTTTTGAGCCTTTGATGTAATTTGAGTATCAAAATAAATGGCATGATTTTATCAACTCACCCCATATCAACTGATTGACATGAATACCCGAGCTCACCCTCACTTTTGGGGTGAACCTTTCACTATCCAATGGGTCTATTCAAAGTATCCAGCAAGATGCCCTGGTTTCATCTTGAGGCCTGTCCGAGGCTGGCGAGCACCCAACGACACCGGATTTGACACTGCATTCGCACTCCATTCTATGCAAGGGCTGTTTTTAGTTTGAATGTCTTCATGCACCCCTTACCGACAAGGATTTCTCCGCCATGTCCAAAATCATCGTCGTGACCTCTGGAAAGGGTGGCGTTGGAAAAACCACCACCAGCGCTAGTTTTGCTTCTGGTTTGGCATT
>JBEIRS010000260.1:0-2504 GCA_040375795.1 Methylibium sp. | reverse complement strand
AGATTTTGAAGAAATTACCATGAGAACCAAAAACAGCATAACGGGGACTTCTATAAAGTCACCAACCACTGTGGCCAGCGCGGCACCTGAATCAAAACCAAAAAGACTGATCGACGCAGCCACTGACAACTCAAAAAAGTTAGATGCCCCGATCAGCGCTGATGGACCAGCTATATTGTGTTTCTCGCCAAGTACCCAATTCAGCCCGTAGGCCAAGAAGGAATTGAAAAGCACCTGAATCAGGATGGGAATGGCCAAGATCGCGATCACGAGAGGTTGCTGGAGAATCGCCTGACCCTGAAATGCAAACAGCAATATCAGGGTCGCCAGAAGCGCTAAAATTGACCAGGAGCTGATCTTTTTCATGGCCTGATCAAATGCAGCCTGACCCTGACGAAGAAGGATTTTGCGCCAGATTTGGGCCAGTATGATCGGAATCACAATGTAGGTCACAACCGAGGTGAGCAATGTGTCCCACGGCACGGTGATCGCTGACATGCCCAATAGAAAGCCCACCAGTGGCGCAAACGCAAACACCATGATCACATCATTGAATGCCACCTGTGACAGCGTAAAAATTGGATCACCCTGAGTGAGCTTGCTCCAGACAAATACCATGGCAGTGCATGGCGCAGCTGCCAGCAAAATCAGACCTGCGATATAACTATCGATCTGGTCCGTTGGCAGCCAGCCAGCAAACAAGTGTCGGATAAATAGCCAACCTAAAAAAGCCATTGAGAAAGGCTTAACCAGCCAATTGATGAATAAGGTCACACCGATACCGCGCAGATGCTGCCGAACTTCATGCAAAGCACTGAAATCGACTTTCACAAGCATGGGGATGATCATCACCCAAATCAATATGCCCACTGGCAGATTGACCCGGGCAATTTCCATGCGGCTGATTGACTGAAAAACACCAGGAAGCATCTGCCCAAGACCTATACCGACGATGATACAAAGAAACACCCAGACGGTGAGATACCGCTCAAAGGTGCTGATTGCGGGCTTGGCCACCACTTTGGTTCTGATCTCACATGGTGAATTAATCATCATTCTCCCTTCTCAGCCCAGATTAATCGCGCGAAATCAATTTGTCTCAAAGGATTTCGTTCAGAGCCTTTTGCAGGTCGGCGTCACTCATTTGTTCAAGTGGAAGCTGGAGCAGCTGGAGCATCCGATAGCCGATGGCTTGGCGGGTCAGTTCAAAGGCTTGCCTTTTATCTTCATTGCTACCCAGTACCCTGGATGGATCCGGGTAAGCCCAATGCACTTTGACAGGGCTACCCGGCCAGTAAGGGCAGGTTTCAGCCGCAGCACTGTCACAGACTGTGATCACAATGCGCATCTTTGGTGCGCTCGGATGGGTGAATTCGTCCCATGATTTACTTCGATAAGCGCTTGAGTCAATACCGGCTTGATTCAAGACCTCCAGCGCAAACGGATTCAGACGACCACTTGGAGCGCTGCCCGCACTGTAGGCGCGGACATTTTTGCCAAGACGTTGCGCCCAGTGGTTGAGCATCCCCTCGCTCAACACACTGCGAGCAGAGTTGTGGGTACAGAGGATCAATACATTGCTTGTCATCGAAAACCCAGTCACAATCAAACAGCCACGCATCCCTGGACGGGGCGTTGCCAATTCTCGCACTGGTTTCAGGCAGCACTGTGGTTGGTGCCTTGCACGCGGAGTGCGATGAGGCTTTCAGTGCCTATGCAGACTGTGATGCAGCCAGAAACCAGGGATTAGCAGGTGTCTGCTGGCTTGAAAATGGTCGGGACGGCGGGATTCGAACTCGCGACCCCTTGCACCCCATGCAAGTGCGCTACCAGGCTGCGCTACGCCCCGACTTGAGCCTTTAATTATAACCCAGATTTTTGGCTGACATCAACAAGGCTCAACAAGGCACGAATAGACATCAATTCTTCTCGAATCCGTGACCAAGTCATGGGGGATTCAACTTCTGGGGGGGGCGGACTGATGTCGGGTGAAGTGGTGTGAACTTGAGCCAGGGAGGAGAGTGAGGGCTGCAGTGGGGCGCTGGAGTTTTCTGATGAAATAAAAGCCCCCGCACTGGCAAAATCGAAAGGGTCAAAATCAGGTCCTTTAGAGCATGGATCTCTTGTGGGTCCAGGATCTGGGGGAGGGCACCATTCTTTGGCTGGTGTGGGTTCAGCAAGGCGGTTTCGCGCTCCGTTGATCGTGAATCCTTCATCGTACAACAGTTCTCGAATGCGCCGAATGAGCAAAACTTCATGATGCTGATAGTAACGACGGTTACCTCGGCGCTTCATGGGCCTGAGTTGAGAAAATTCCTGCTCCCAGTACCGCAGAACGTAAGGCTTGACGCCACATAAATCACTGACTTCACCAATCGTGAAATACCGCTTGACGGGAATGGGGGGAAGAGTTTTCTCCATCAAAATTTCAGCTTTCTATGCCCGATTTATCCCACAGAGTGGTGATGTGGGGGGTTCCCACCTTGAATGATCGCTTTGAGTTT
>JBEIRS010000291.1:0-2032 GCA_040375795.1 Methylibium sp. | reverse complement strand
TCACGAAGAACTGCGTTACACGGCCGAAGTGCGCCTCTTTGGTTGGCTGCAACAGCGCCATGAAGCCCGTCAAGAGCCTTCCGACTTGCTCGCGGCTGCCCTGAGTGAGCCCACTGCCATCCAACGTGCCACCGCCCTCAACCCAAAAGAATTATCCCGGGAGCAAGCTCATGTGGCCCATTGGATTGCTCGCAGGTATGGCGTTGCGCCCGAGCCTGTCGGCCGCTTGGTGAGCGAAGCGTGGCAGGTGGGTCAGCGTGTATCCCTTGATCCCACCCTGATTTTGGCGATCATGGCCATTGAATCCAGCTTTAACCCCTTTGCCCAAAGCCCGGTCGGGGCTCAGGGCCTGATGCAGGTCATGACCAAAATTCACCAAGACAAATATCAGGCCTTTGGCGGTCATTTGGCGGCGTTTGACCCTGTCAGCAATATGCGCGTTGGGGTTCAGGTCTTGAAAGAATGTATTGCCAAAGCGGGCAGCGTTGAAGGCGGTTTACGTTATTACGTTGGGGCGGCAAACCTTCCCAGCGATGACGGTTACGCCGCCAAAGTATTGGCCGAGCAGGCTCTTTTAAAACAAGTCTCCAGAGGCAAACCAGTGGCGCCAAGTGTGCCCCGCATCACCCCACCCGCCTTGATTCCTGCACTTCAATCCAGCCCTTTGCCCAAACTTCCGGCACCGCCCCTCCCTTCCGAGGCCCCCACCACCCCGCCCGAGCCTCCCTCTGAAGAAGCTGCCCCAGAGGAAAAAACAGCCGGTGATTTCAATTTATTGCCTGGCTGAATGATCAAGTCGATCGCGCTACACTTGCACTATTGTGCAACTGGCGATACGGCCTGCGACTCCACAGGCCGGAGGTGGTGAACCACCAGGAAGCATGGTCACAAAAGGCAAAAAGCCCTTTGTGTTTTTAGCCGTTCGCCTGGGCAGCTCAATGTGCTGCGCGTTTTTATGCGCACCATGGGGCCGATTTCCCTCAGGACTGCCACATCATGTTTGACCGTTCGACATCCACCCTCCCTCTCATTGACCCTGAACTCTGGGCCATCATCCAGCAAGAAAATCAACGCCAAGAAGATCATATCGAATTGATCGCCTCTGAAAATTATGCCTCTCCTGCCGTCATGGCCGCCCAGGGCAGCCAATTGACCAATAAATACGCTGAGGGCTATCCAGGCAAACGCTACTATGGTGGTTGTGAATATGTTGATGTCGTTGAGCAACTGGCCATTGACCGCCTCAAAGAATTGTTTGGTGCCGAGCATGCCAATGTGCAACCCAACTCCGGCTCTCAGGCCAACCAAGGGGTGTTTTTTGCACTCCTGAACCCGGGCGACACCATTTTGGGCATGAGCCTGGCCGAAGGCGGCCACTTGACTCACGGCATGCCCCTCAATATGAGCGGAAAATGGTTTCAAGTGGCCAGTTATGGCCTCAATGACAAAGAAGAAATTGACTACCACGCGATGGAGCGCCTGGCTCATGAGCGCAAGCCCAAATTGATCATTGCTGGCGCCTCAGCCTACAGCCTGCACATTGACTTTGAGCGCTTTGCCAAAGTTGCCAAAGATGTTGGGGCCTACCTGATGGTGGACATGGCCCATTATGCCGGCCTGATTGCTGCGGGTGTTTATCCCAACCCAGTACCTTATGCTGATGTTGTCACCTCAACGACCCACAAAAGCCTGCGTGGCCCGCGTGGTGGCATCATTCTCATGCGTGATGCGCTTGCCAAGCCAATCAACAGCGCCATTTTTCCGGGCCTGCAAGGTGGCCCCTTGATGCACGTCATTGCCGCCAAAGCGGTGGCCTTCAAAGAAGCCCTGTCACCCGAGTTCAAGCTTTATCAGCAGCAGGTCATCAAAAATGCCGCTGCCATGGCTGACACTTTGATCCAGCGCGGCTTGCGTATCGTGAGTGGCCGCACTGAAAGCCATGTCATGTTGGTGGATTTACGCCCCAAAGGTATTACAGGCAAAGAAGCGGAGGCCTTGCTGGGTTCTGTGCATATCACCTGCAACAAAAACG
>JBEIRS010000097.1:0-5907 GCA_040375795.1 Methylibium sp. | reverse complement strand
TCTATGGCCCAAAATTATTGCGCTACAAAGGGGTTCTCTATATGAAGGCCACTTTGCGTAAAGTGATTTTTCAAGGCGTGCATCAACTCATGGGATCTGACTTGGGGCCTGTATGGGCCGAAGGCGAAATAAAGCGCAGCACCATGGTTTTTATTGGGATTGATCTCCCGGAAAAAATTTTCCTCACGGGTCTGGAACAAGCCTTGGCATAGATCAAGCTACTAAAATTTTGACGAGTCATGGTCTTCGAGAGAGGCCCAGCGAGGCAAAAGCCGAAAAGTCTGGTGAATTATTCACATGTTTTTTTTCCATTGGTCACCCAAGGTGGCTACAATCCGGGCCGCTGTGAACAGAATAACTCCGAGAAACTCATCATCAACAGGCGGCTCCTGGTTTTTACAAAACGCTTCTGATGGTGCCAAAATTCTCGGAGACATTCCCAAGAATTCCCCCATGATCACACACCAGTGATCCGAGAATGATTTTTTGCTGCCAGGAGATTTTCTGTGACTAAGCCCACGGCTCAAAAACCCGCATCGAGAAAGGCTGCCCTGCAACACAGTCAGCCTGCTCCCGAGAAAGTTGCGTCCACATCTGAGGGTCTTCCCCCCACCGAAAAACGTCTCAGAACACAAAAATCCCTGAAAAAATCAACGTCCATCACAGAGTCTCCCGCCCCCTTGGTCGAGCCTTCAACTCGATCTTCTCGCAAGACGCCAGCAAAATCTGCTCAAACTACCCCTGATGCACCAGTGTTACCACTGAATTTGTCAACGTCGAGTTCACGTTTTACAGACAGATTTGCTCCCCGCCGGCCATCGGTATCACCGCCAATTTCTTCGAGTCAGGGCCTGCCTCAGACCCCCCAAGCTGTAGACTCGCAGCTGGCCAATGCCTGGAAAACCAAACCCGGTCGCGAGATGAGTGAAGCAGAAATTTTGGCCATGCCCGACAGCGAGTATATGAACCTGCAACAGCTCGATTTTTTCCGGGCACGCCTTCAGGCGCAAAAAAACAATCTTTTAAGCAATGCTGGAGAAACCACCGAGCATCTTCGTGAAGACACCTCCATTGTTCCTGATCCTGCAGATCGAGCTACCCTTGAAGAAGAGCACGCACTTGAATTGCGGACTCGAGATCGTGAGCGTAAATTGCTCAAAAAAATCTCACAGTCTCTCTTGAGAATCGAAAACGGAGATTATGGATTTTGTGATGAAACGGGCGAACCTATCGGCTTGGGGCGCTTGATTGCCCGCCCAACAGCTACACTATCCTTTGAAGCTCAACAACGTCGTGAACTTCAACAAAAAATGTTTGGTGATTGACGTCATTTTGCTTTTGTGGTTTTAGCTCATGCCTTGGCAAGTTTTGTATGGCAGACTCCAAAGACGCTTCAAGTTTTTTTCGTAAAGTGGTCAAGTTTGTGTCGAGCTCATCTTCTGAGTGGGCTGAGCTTTCTGTGGCTAACTCCGGGGGGAGCGAAGCAGAGTTCGACAAATCAGAACTCAAGGCCATGATTGAGCGCAAGCGTCGCAATGATTTTGTACGCAAGTGCGAATTTGATATGCTGCGCAAAGTGCGCAGGGAAGGCCTAGGCCTCAGCAGCGAACAACTTGCCACCCTGGAAATATCCTCCCGCATTGATGACACTGAAGATCGCAACGATACTCGACCCCATCAAGTCAAGGCCAAAATTGATGCCATTGAACAGCAAATGGTAAGCGAGCGTTGGTCTGGAATGACCAAGCCAAATTTGTCTTTTTATGCTGCGCCAACACAACCTGCCAAATTAGAGGGCCCCCCTGTAGGCAAAGAAATCCCCGTGCTCGGAATGCGTCCGGACGAAATTATTGCCATGCCGTCGCCGCCTCAGCCCTTGATTTATCGTGAACCAGCCAATCGGCCCAGCCAGCATTTTGAATCAGACACCCAAGTGCCACCCGTGCCCCTCGTGCCGGCACGCCCTTTGCCTATATTGAATCTCCCTGTCTCCTCTGCAGGGCTTCGTGCCGCTGCTACCGCTACCCTCACGCACAATACCCCTTCATTCCCTCCTCGTGCATCCCTCTTGACTGGCCCTCCCAGTGACCACTTCCTGATCCCAACGCTACACGTCGAGCCAGCGCAAAAAGATCAACATTCCACGGAAACATTTGAATCACCTCCGCGTTCCTTACCAGCGGTTTTTTTTCCAAAAGTAAGCGCCGAAACATCGTCGCCAGCTGATCACCCTGTTCATGTTGCACCCGCGCACTCTATTTTCAGCAGTCTCGACAGCAGCATTTTGTCATGGCCAACACGAACTGAAAAATCGCCCCCCCGCCCCGATTCTTCACCATGGTTGATCAACCCCGCTCTCCAACCAAAAAATACAAAGGCCTCAATATCGATTGTTTCAGCCCCAGAAAAGGCCATTGAGCCCAATAACATGGCTCCAATCAACGGCCTTGAAAACAGCCCAGAATTTAACGATCTGATGATCGCTTTTGCCAATGCTGAATTTAAATCCTGTGAGCAATCCTTGCTGAGTCTCATTGCGGCTGGAGGGCTGAAAGAATATCACTCAGAATCTTGGTTGGTACTGTTTGATTTTTACCGCGCTACCGGAGAATCCGCCAAATTTGAGGCACTGGCCTTGGATTACTGTATCAAGTTTGGGCTTTCTTCCCCACAGTGGGTTTCTCTGCCCGCCATGTTGGTGAAGCCGCCTCTCGGAAAAATGGGCGCAGTCTCCGAAGGCCCCAGGCATGGCAAGCCAAATTGGGTCTGCCCAGAGCACTTGGATCAAGATGCGGTTTCCAGGCTTCAATCCGTGAGCATCTCGATGCCACAGCCCTGGGTTTTTGAATGGACTGCTCTCAAGAGCATTGATGCCCAAGCCTGTTCTGCTTTGGCCAAAGTTTTTCAATTTTGGTCAAACCAGCGCGTCAAGATACATTGCACAGGGGGTGATCAATTGTTCACAATTTTAGAAAATTTGTGCAGAGCGGAACATCGCGAGCTTGCCCCTGCTTTTTGGGATCTGAGGTTTGAAGCTTTTCGCATGGCCAATCGCCCGGTGGCATTTGATGATGCAGCGATCGATTATTGCATCACTTATGAGGTGTCTCCGCCTTCATGGGAGGCTCCGCAATGTGAGGTTCAAATCAGCAACTTAGAAAATCAACAAGCCTGGCTATTTTCAGGTGTTTTTTCCAATCCAGAGAGTGAATCGCATCAATCTTCCGTCGTCAGTCAAAGAACCCCAACAAACAGCCTGGAATTGTCCGGCCATCTGCTCGGAAATATGACAGCCACCCTCACGCAACTCGATCATCATATTAAAGAAGATCCCGTTATATCTATTTCTTGCGCCCACTTGATCCGGGTCGACTTTATCGCTGCCGGCGATCTTCTCAACTGGGTGCTTGCAAAGCGCCAGCAAAGAAAGTCCATCATTTTTACTGACGTTCACCGCTTGGTAGCGCTGTTTTTTGGGACAATCGGTATCAGCCAGTATACCAAAGTGAAAATTAGAACTATTTGATGGCCATCAATCAAAGCGGGTGCTCTCCGGTGACTTTGTGGTTGGCTTCATATTGCATCAATGCATCAGCTTTGGCGATCAAGTGGGTCATGTCAGGGATATCTGATCGGTCCGTATCAATTTCAAACGCATTTATTCGACTCATGAGTACCTTGAAGAACTCATTTTTGTGAAATATGCTTCATTAGATCAATGACTTATGGGGCCGGTTTCCCTGGGATGAATGGTTTTTAAAGATGTCCTCATGCGTGTGAATGCTAACACTAGTCAGCAGCTTTTGACGATACAAGCTCACCTGCATGCAGCATCTCTTTTGCTTTTGGCCAGCCCTCTGAAGAATGCCAGTAGCGACGTCGGAGTTCTCGTTCGCATTGAGTCAAGGTTGGCGCTTCAAGGGATTTCCAGCGCCAGGATCCACAAGCCATCGTGCTGATCAGTGCAATACCTTGCTCTTGGTAACGATTGATGACGATGGGTGCCGGATGACCGTAGTGATTTTTGTAACCCGCTTGAATCACAGCGACTGATGGCTGAACGGATGCAAGGAATTCTGGCAAAGAAGAGGTTTTGCTGCCATGATGAGGCACAAGCAAAACCGTGCTTTTCAATTCGGGGCCATAGTTTCGGACAAGTGTGCGCTCTTGTATTCCTTCAATATCACCGGTTAACATCACGCTTTGGTTTTTGGCGCTGATTTTTATCACGCAAGACATGGCATTTGATTTGAGCATGCTCGAATAATCATCGGTGTGGGGGTGAAGAACTTCAAAGCGAACATGATCCCATATCCAGTATTGACCAGCCTCGCAGCGCAATGAGGGAATGCGATTTGCGGTGGCCTCTTGATGTAAAAAATGTGTGGGCTCTAAAGAGCTGAGGATATTGGCCACCGGCACTTGACGCAGCAAGGATTGAGCGCCACCCACATGATCAAGATCTCGGTGGCTGAGCACTAAAAGGTCAAGATGTGAATGACCCAAAGCATGCAGCACTGGAATCACAACGCGCTGCCCAGCATTGCTTTCAGGTGAATACCAGGGGCCGGTATCAAACAAAAGTTGATGATTTTGAGTTTGAATCAGTACAGACGTGCCTTGACCTACATCCAGGGCCAGCATATCAAATTCTCCCTTGGGAGGTTTTTCAGGCACGAAAGCCAGTAGTGGCAAAACCAGCACCCCCCCCAAGCTGCGTAAAGCCCAGGGACTCGGAGTCATCCAGATGATAGCTGCCAGCAAGCCAAGGAACTGGGCCCAGACGGGGGCTGCTGGGGCTACCCAAACAGCCCAAGGCCAAGCGGCCAAGGACTGAAGGTAAGCCATCAACGGCTCAAGAACCCAAGCACCTGCAAACCAAAATTCAGGCCAAAGCACCCCTAGCATGGCCAAGGGGGTAACGAGCAATGTCACCACCGGAATAGCAATCAGGTTGGCCAAAAAGCCGACCAGTGAAAATTGCTGAAAAATCACCAGACTCAGCGGTGTCAGGCCCCAGGTGGCAAGCCACTGAGTACGGGCACCTTGCACAACATGGCCTCCAAGCTGTGAAATCCAGCCGCGCCACCCTTTGCTGTGAGTAGGGAAAGTTTTTTCGGACTGAGCACTGATCATCAGCAAAGCCACTGCTGTAAAAGATAACCAAAACCCAGCTTGTAACAATGCCAAGGGATCCATGGAAGTCACCACCACGGCTGCGGCTAAAAGAATCCATGTCCAGGGCCAGCGCCGATTGCAATAGGACATCAGTGTCACAACCCCAAGCATATACACCGTGCGCTGGGCAGGCACTCCCCAGCCAGAAAGTAGCGCATAAATAAACGCAGCCAACATCCCCCCCCAGCGAGCCACCACAGGCGCAGGGATCCAGAGCATGGCCCGCTGATTTTGACTCCAGATGCGACGTATCAGGCTGCCTGCCAGCCATGCAAACATGGTGACATGCAGGCCACTGATGCTCATGAGATGAGCAACCCCTGAAACCCTGAAAACGTCCCAGTCGCCAGTTTCAATCGCCCCCTGGTCTCCGACAGTCAAGGCAGCCAAAATTCCTGCAATGCGGGAGTCATCCAAGGCCTGAAAAATGGCATCACGCACAGATTGGCGCCAACGCTCAATCCGATATGCTGCATCCACCCCAAGCCGTTCACCACGACGTACCGAACCGCTGGCATGAATACCTTGTTCAAAAAGGTACAGCTCGCGGTCAAATCCGTGAGGATTCAGCAAGCCGTGCGGCCGCTTCAAACGAACCTCGAGACGCCAACGCTCTCCGGCCCGAACCACAGGAGCCTGGCCAGGGGTCTTGGGACTGTCAACTGAGTGAACGTACCACCCCAACAACAAACGCCGGGGGGGAAGATGCCCCGGCACGAAAACAGATGA
>JBEIRS010000155.1:0-4092 GCA_040375795.1 Methylibium sp. | reverse complement strand
GAGCCTGCTACTGACTCACGGAACGGCTACAGGCTGGCAAGCAGGAAGTGAAATTTTACAATCAGGTGATGCTCAAGCTTGGTTGCCTCTTGATACCCCAGGGGCTGTGCGTCGTTTTCTAAAGCAATTCCGGCCTTTTGCAGGGGTGTTACTCGAAACTGAAGTTTGGCCCAACTTACTTCATCATTGCCAGGAATTCGGTATTCCAGTGCTGCTGGCCAATGCCCGATTGAGCGAGCGCAGCTTATGTAAGGCACGTCGAATATCTTGCTTGATTCAGCCTGCGCTAAAGAGCCTCAGCTGGGTACTGGCCCAATCCGAAGAAGACCTTGTGCGTTTTACAAAAGCTGGGGTTCAGCCACAATTTGTCAAGGTGTTGGGCAATATCAAGTTTGACATGACCCCTGATCCAGGCCAATTGAGTCAGGGGCGCTCCTTGAAAGAACAACTTTCTCGCCCAGTCATTCTCGCGGTCAGTACCCGGGAGGGCGAGGAGACCTCTCTACTGCAGGCTTGGTGCAGCCACCTGAAAGATGTGGATGCAGCACAGACGCGCCCCTTGCTGGTGCTGGTGCCACGCCACCCCCAGCGTTTTAATGAAGTGGCGCGTATCCTTGAGGCCCAAGGCTTGAAATTTTTGCGAAAAAGTGACACAAGCTTTTTGCAAGGCTTGTTGAACAATTTGGAGATGGATGTTTTGCTGGGTGATTCCATCGGTGAATTGCCATTTTACTATGCCATGTCTGATGTCGCCTTGCTGGGGGGCAGTTTTGCGCCTTTGGGAGGGCAAAACTTGATCGAGGCCGCTGCCTGCGGATGTCCGATCGTGATGGGCCCTCACACTTTTAATTTCAGGCAAGCTGCCGACTGGGCCCTGGCCGCCGGAGCTGCTCAGCAAGTGGCCGATATGAATACCGGTGTGCGCGTTGCAATGGCCTGGTCACAAACTGGTCACGTCACCTATGCTGCGCATCAGGCTATTGATTTTGCAAAAAAGCATCGCGGCGCTTCCAACAGGACAGCCCAACAAATTCTCCATGATCTTGGTCAATGATGATCAAAGGTAAAGTTGACTTTGAACAATCAGCCAGACCCTCAGTGGTAGAGGGTCGAGCGGCTGCGTAGTTCCTTGCGTTTTTCGCGTGTGAGCCGAAATTCGTTTTCAAGGTAAGCCCGACGCCGTTGTGCAGCGGATATATCATGCAGAGAAGTCCATAGGCGCTGCGCCCAACGTGAAAGTGCGCCTCGACATGCCATATTGGCGAGCATGCCTGCGCAAATCAAAAAAATACCGAAAAATGTTAATTTTTCAATCATGGGAAAGTGCCGAATTAAAACAATCAAACAGTCTGATAAGAAAGACCAGTGAAACCCCTTGCAAATGAAAACGGGGGCATTTACCCCAGAGGGAATCATGACAAGGAATTTTTTCCGGCTTTCTAAAGATCTGGCCGCACTATAGGTTACCGATGTATCAGCACAAAATTGTCAAAAAGAATGAATGAAAAGCGTGAATCTGAGAAAAATTTCTCGACAATAATCTGTGGCTTATTCGGGCCCTTGAAAGCTGCGTCGGCGGAAGGTCAATACTAAAGTGTCCCGGTAACCTTTGCCATGGAGGGGCTGGATGGGAGTGGTTTCATGAATGACCCGTTCATCATCCATCATCAGCAAGGTCCAGGGTTCAGACAGGGTAAATCGAATACCCAAAGGGCCATCTGCTTCGAAAATTCGGCTCTCGCCGCCCTTGATTCTCTGCCGGGTGACCAAAATCACCACGACAAAATCAACCCCATCACGATGAGCCCCTTCAGGGGTGGGCCGACCAATGCCATCGGTTGTATCAATTCGAAATTGATGGGCCTCAACAAACCAGGGTTGTATGCCTTTAAGTTGGGAACATACATCAGCCAAACGGGAGAGCAATCGATCCCAAAAGGGCTGAACTCGATCCAGTTCAAGGGGCTCAAACCAACGCTCAATTCCCCCATGCAGGGCGTTATAGTCCAAAGATTGCCAGTGAGCCCGGTGAGGCACCCGACTGACGATGCGGTCATGAACAATATAACAAGAATGCCTTCGGCGCCGATAACGTCCGCCATCACGCAAATAAAGATCAAGAGGAAGGTCTTCCCAGAAGACTTTGAGGGAATCGAGCATGTCAGGCGCCATGTCAAGATCTTGACTCATATGACATGGCTCAATAGAGGCAAACCCATGTTCATTCAAGACACTGGCCAAGTCATGAAACGGAACTTGAGGAAGAGCCACTCGGGGAACAATCTGAGATTCAAAGGCCATCACGGGGAAAAAGTTTGAGAGGAGTGAATAAAAATATGGACATCATTAATTTGAACCACCTGACCTGCGCGAATTTTGCAGGTTCGGCGCCGTTCGCTCAGTCCATCCACCTGGACAGCGCCTTCGTCAATCAAATGGCGGGCGCGACCTCCACTTTGTGCAAAGCCGTTTGCTTTGAGCAACGCGTCCAGTCGGATAAATTCGGCACGTAATATAAAGTTCAAACGTCGAAAATGGGTCATGACTATAAGTGCTCATTGTGCCCCACGGGCATCCTACTGATACAAAAAGGAAGCGATTGCCCGTGATCTTCATCAAGCAGGATCACACGCTTGGCTGCGTTTTGATTTTTTGGGGGGGGCATCTGTAGATTTTTGAAAAAAATCTTTTCTTTTACCATCATTCGTGTACATTCCCGAAACCAGTTATACCAAGCAAAAAATTGATGATCTCCACGAGCCTTGATTCCCTCATTGAGAATCGGGTTCGTTCAGAAATCCTTAGCTCGAAACTTGTGTGTAGCTGCATACATCAGCCAACCATTTTTCGGCTTCGGCCCTGTTTGGCTGGGTATTGAGTTCGGGTTTTTTGCTTTTGAGTGATTTTCTGCTTGGGCCAGGGAGCTTACTGTGTGTTTTTTCTCAGTTCTCAAGCCTCTCTGGTGCTTCAGCCACATCGAAAGTTAAAAACCCTGTTTGATTTTTTTAGTTTAGATATAAAAGATAGGAAATTTTTCCATGACGACGCAAACCGGAATTGTGAAGTGGTTCAATGAAAGCAAGGGCTACGGCTTTATCGCTCAGGATGCTGGCGGCCCAGATCTTTTCGCCCACTTCCGGGACATCGTTGGTGCCGGCTTCAAAACTCTTGCTGAGGGCCAGCGTGTCGAATTTGTGGTCAAACAAGGTCAAAAAGGCCTTCAGGCTGCTGAAATCCGAGCCATTGCCGCCTAAAAGTTCATTCCCCCTTTGAACCCAAAAAGCCGTGGCAAGCCCGCGGCTTTTTGCTTATAAGCCTTCACTCGTCGCAACCATGAAGGCAGTGAAGAATCGATGAACTAAATTCAAGTTATGCAAGTTTTTCGTGGATGGCATCATGCGCTGATGGCACGCGCCTGTGCTCTGACGATTGGCAACTTTGATGGCGTTCACCGAGGCCACCAAGCCATGCTCGCCCTTTTGTGCAACGAGGCCCGACACCGGGGCTTGCCCAGTTGTGTCATGACTTTTGAGCCGCATCCTCGTGATTATTTTAGTCAGCGTGCTGGCCGCCCAGATGCCTCTGCGCCACGCATTGCCACACTCAGAGATCGCCTCTCGGAAATGAAACGTTGCGGTATCGATCAAGCCCTGATTTTGCGTTTCAATGCTCACATCGCCAGTCTTTCCCCTGAAACTTTTATCAAAGAGGTGCTCGTCCAGGGCTTAGGCGCTCGTTATATTTTGGTAGGTGATGATTTTCGCTTCGGGGCAAAGCGTTCAGGAGACTACGCCATGCTATCTGATGCAGGAAATCGATTTGGTTTTGATGTCGCCCGGATGCTGAGCTATGAGGTGCATGGTCTGCGTATTTCGAGCTCAGCCGTTCGAGAGGCCATGGCTCAAGGCAACATGGCACTGGTGGCCCAATGGCTGGGTCGCCCCTACAGTGTGAGTGGCCATGTGCTGCATGGACGCAAGCTGGGGCGAAATTTGGGTTTTCGAACTCTGAATTTACGTTTTCCTCACCGGCTTCCTGCGGCGCAAGGTATTTTCGTGGCACGGGTACATGGCTTGGGGTCGCAAACGATTG
>JBEIRS010000144.1:0-4290 GCA_040375795.1 Methylibium sp. | reverse complement strand
GCCTGGGCATGGGCTTGCAAGCCCTCGCCGAAGGCCAATTCGGAGGCCGTGATACCTAAAACCTGTGCGCCTGACTGACTTACCTCGATCAGGCTGCTGCGTTTTTGAAAATCATAAACCCCCAGGGGGGAACTGAAACGCGCTGTTCCTGAGGTGGGAAGCACATGGTTGGGCCCGGCGCAGTAGTCTCCGAGGCTCTCACTGGTGTATGCCCCTAGAAAAATAGCCCCCGCATGCTTGAGTGCAGGCTCCCAACGGTGGGGGTCTTGCGAGCTGACTTCCAGATGCTCTGGTGCAATTCGGTTGCTGATCAGGCAGGCTTCATCCATGCTGCGGGTGTGAATCAGGGCACCGCGGCCTTCCAGAGAAGCACAAATGATCTCCCTGCGGGGCATGTCGGGCAAGAGGCGGTCGATGGCGTGTTTCACCGCAGCGATATACTCGGCGTTTGGACTGAGGAGGATACTTTGGGCCAGTTCATCATGTTCGGCCTGGCTGAAGAGATCCATGGCCACCCATTCTGCCGGGGTTGAGCCATCTGCCAGCACAAGAATTTCGCTTGGGCCCGCGATCATATCAATGCCCACTTTGCCGAACACCCGGCGCTTGGCACTGGCCACGTAGGCGTTGCCGGGCCCGGTGATTTTATCTACCGCGGGAACCGTGGCTGTGCCATAAGCCAGGGCTGCAATGGCTTGAGCCCCGCCAAGCGTCAAAACACGGTCCACCTTGCAAACGGCTGCTGCCGCCAGCACCAAAGGATTGCGCTCGCCCCGCGGGGTGGGCACCACCATGATGATTTCCCCCACCCCGGCCACCTTGGCCGGCAGGACATTCATCAAAACACTGCTTGGGTAGGCGGCTTTACCCCCTGGAACATACACTCCGACACGATCCAGCGGCGTTATTTTTTGGCCTAGAAGCGAGCCATTTTCATCTCGATATGACCAAGATTGACCACAAACTTCACGCTGACGCTCATGGTAGCAACGTACACGCTGCGCCGCCTGATGCAAGGCATTGCGCTGCCCAGCGGGCAACTCCATCAAGGCTTGTTCACAGACAGAGGGGGGAATTTCCAAATCAGAAACCTGCGTGACACTCAAGCCATCAAAGCGTTGGGTGTACTCAAGCAAAGCCGCATCTCCCCGGGTTCGAACATCGGCAAGAATTTCCGCCACCCGCGTTTCAATGGCGTCATGGGTGTCTGCAGACCCATGCAGCAATTGTTGTAATTGAACTTCAAAATCAGGCTGAGTGGTGCTGAGTTGGCGTATTTTCGGGCTCATCATGGTGCAATCAAGTGTCAGACACAGGGCCTACCGCACGCGCAAAACTGTTGATGATGGGGCGCAGAACTTCTCGCTTGAGTTTCAGAGAGGCTTGGTTCACGACCAAACGCGCAGAAATTGGCATGATCTGTTCAACTTCCAGCAAATCATTGGCTCTGAGCGTTTGGCCACTGGAAACAAGGTCAACGATGGCGTCGGCCAAGCCTGTCAGAGGGGCCAGCTCCATGGAGCCATAGAGTTTGATTAAATCGACATGCACCCCCTTGGTGGCAAAGTGCTCGCGGGCGATCCGGGTGTACTTGGTGGCGACTCGAATGCGTGAGCCCTGGCGAACTGCCGCAGCATAATCAAAACAAGCCCGGGCTGCCACACTCATGCGGCAGACGGCAATATGCAAATCTAGGGGCTGGTACAAGCCGGCTCCGCCATGTTCAATGAGAATATCCTTGCCTGCCACACCCACATCGGCCCCGCCATATTGAACATAAGTGGGGACATCTGCGGCACGAACCAGCACCACCCTCACCATGGGATCGCTGGTGGGCAGAATCAATTTGCGTGACGCTTCAGGGTCTTCCGTGACTTCAATGCCTGCGGCCTTGAGCAAGGGGAGGGTCTCATCAAAAATTCGTCCTTTCGAGAGCGCCAGGGTCAGGCTCATCATGTCACCCGCTCAATATCTGCCCCGATGGTGCGCAGCTTGGTTTCCATTTTCTCATAGCCACGGTCAAGATGATAAATTCGGTCGACGAGCGTTTCACCATCAGCCACCAAGCCGGCAATCACCAGGCTGGCCGAAGCACGCAAATCGGTCGCCATGACCACGGCACCGGAGAGATTGTCGACTCCTTGCACCATCGCGGTATGACCATCAACTTCGATTCGGGCGCCCAAACGCAGCAGTTCATTGACGTGCATGAATCGGTTTTCAAAAATGGTTTCAGTGATTTTGGATGCTCCAGTGGCCACACAATTCACAGCCATCAATTGGGCTTGCATGTCTGTTGGGAAGGCAGGATACTCACTTGTGCGAAAGCTGATGGCTGCCAAAGGCCCTGAACGCTGAATATGAATGGCATGTGGATGAACGTCAATCAAGGCACCTGCTTCGCGTAATTTTTCGATGACGGCGTCAAGGTGATCTGCGCAAGCGTGTTTCAGCCATACATCACCCCCAGCGGCTGTAACGGCACAAAGGAAGGTTCCAGACTCGATCCGGTCAGGCATGATGCGATGTGGGTTGGATGCCTCCAGTCCTTGCAGCCGATTCACGCCTTGAATTCGAATGCGACGGGTGCCGTGCCCCTCAATTTGAGCCCCCATGCGAATCAGCATTTCCCCCAAATCAACCACTTCCGGTTCCTGGGCGGCGTTTTCCAGCACGGTTTCGCCTCGAGCCAAGGTGGCGGCCATCATCAGGTTTTCCGTCCCTGTGACGGTGACCATGTCGGTGGTGATACGGGCCCCATGCAAATGATCGGCTTTGGCAATGATGTCACCATGCTCAATCACAATTTCCGCACCCATGGCTTGTAAGCCTTTGATGTGTTGATCGACGGGGCGAGACCCAATGGCGCAACCCCCAGGCAGGGACACCCTGGCGTAGCCAAAGCGGGCGAGTAAAGGCCCCAGCACCAAAATTGAGGCCCGCATGGTCTTGACCAGGTGATAGGGGGCTTGAGGGGTGAGTATGTCCCGCGCGCACAGGGTCAGTTGGTGTGGGTCAAGATGGCCAAATTGTGCTGACACCCCCATATGGCCCAACAAGCTGAGCATGGTGCGAATATCTTGTAGCTGCGGAACATTGGCCAGCGTGAGTTCTTCGGGCGTCAAAAGAGCTGCGCACAATTCAGGCAGAGCCGCATTTTTGGCCCCCGAAATCAAGACTTCACCACGCAAAGCATGGCCACCACGAATCAAAAGTTTGTCCATGAAAATACGTCAGGAGCTTAAGCCGCCCATTCGGCAGGGGTCAAGGTTTTCATTGAGAGCGCATGAATTTGCTCACGCATTCTATCTCCCAGGGCTTGATAAACAAGCTGGTGCCGACCGACACGGCCAAGCCCTTCAAACTGAGGCGACACAATCGTCGCAAAAAAATGACGGCCATCTCCCTCAACGTGCAGATGGTGGCACGATAAACCTTGAGCGATATAGGACTGAACTTGGGCGGGACTCGGGTTTTCCATGGGCAGGACACAGTAAAGCGGCACCCCTTATTGTACGCTTTACAAACACGGTAGCCCGTGTTGCGGGGCGCCCGGTGATGATTGATCAACCTCAAGCCGAGCATGGTGTTGAGGGAAAGGCAAGATGGAAGAATGTGAAATATAGGCAACAACAGCCTCTATTTCGGGGGGGGCGGGTTTTCCAGGTGGATATTGCACCGCCAGGCTGGATAAGCTTGGCTGTGGTCAAGTCAAGCCTTGACCGCAGGGTGAGCGACCCAAAGATACCAGTCACTGTGCCTTTTCAGGGCCAAACCAATCAAAAGCTGAACTTGGTGGTCATCAATGCTACGGCGGAAGTCAAAAAAACAGGCTCCAAAAAATCAAGCCTTGGGCAAGCTTTGTCCGATGTAGGTATTCAACCTTTTTTTGTTGATGGTGGCGGTGGTGCCATTTTTGTTCTCAAAAATGATCAACGTGGTGGCTATTTGTATGCCAAGGCCTTGATGAACGTATTCGCGCAACCTTTGTTTGGAACAGACCCAGCACTTATTCCCAGGCGGGTCAGTCAGGGGTTCTTGGAGGGTTTTAAAAAAGCTTATAACGGAACCTCAGTGATGAACGTTTTTGCTGTCTGCACTACAGTTCTTTCTATGGCGGGATGGGCATCAAACCTCAAGCCCCGCCATAAAGTTCCCATGGATTTACCAAAAAATAATAGTTGGCAGCTTCAAAATAATAATAGGCGGTTTGATTTTGATAAGAAAGAAAATAATCTATTAAGCCAAACCAATCAAGTGAGATTTTCTGGTGGGCCTCTGCAAAAATTG
>JBEIRS010000017.1:0-11454 GCA_040375795.1 Methylibium sp. | reverse complement strand
GCCACTGCCTTGGCATAGGCGTCAGTGGCGGTGCTGCCAGGGATGGTCACCGGGGGGGGGCCGGGCTGGATTTCTTGTCCGACAATACCAGCATCCCGAATGGCCAACATTGCAGCAGCATTGCCGTTGTTGGCTGCGGGAAATTTTGTGGGGGCCACAGTGAGGGTGTCTCCGCTGCGTGGAACCCCTGTCAGGATCATGCTCCAGTCATTGCGCTGAGGAGGGGTGGAGGGTATCCAGCTTGCGCTTGTGATGGGTACGGCGGGCTGCCATGTACCCGTGCCTGAGCGAATCACGATGTTGTTGGCATCCAGCAAGCTCCAGGCATAATTGCCAGCGTCGTCGGTGAATTTAAGATGGGCGGTGAGGGGATCTACCGTTTGTTGGGCCGTGACAGCCTGTATGCTGCCCACAGCGATCGTCCCGGTGTTGTTGACTCCCTTGGTGGCTGTGACCGGGGCTGCTGCGGCCAAGCCTCGAGGGTCACTCATGGTCAAGGTGAGTGTTGACGGCCCCTGTCCTACAGGCTGGATAAGAAATTTATCGCCAGGTGCCGGCAAAGCAGTCGGTTGGATTTTTAGGGTGAAGCCATCAATGGTGTCCCCAGAGTTGACTGTTCGGGTCACATTGTCAATCAGTCGGCGCAATTGGTAGGGCCCTGCTGAGGCGCCAGGGCTAACCTCCAGTTCATAGTCGCTGGCACGAAGCTGAGTGGCATCTGCGACGGTGAAGCTCACGCTTGATAGGCGATTTCCTCCCGGCCCTAAATAGGATGCCACAGGAACCCCCCCGGCCACGGCGTTTTGCGTGTTTGGCAAAACCCGCCCGGATGTTATTGAGAAAATTGGGGCCCCGCTGCTGGCTGTGCCTAGATCCAGGCCCAAAGCTTGTTGTTGATTGATTCGGTCGCTGATGGCTGTGGCCATTTGGCCAATCAAATTGCGTGCATCCACCAGGTCGGTCGATTGAAATCGCAGCAAGCCAGCCAATGACCCCCCCGTGAATAGATAATTTTCCAGCGTACGGACACCCGCAGAATCATTGATGGCAATTTGAACCTTGGCGGGGTCGTAGATATTTGGGACGGTACTGAGCGAGGTGGAGCGCTGCCCAAGCACCAGTTGTTGTCCGCCTCCCATAAACACGCCTACCGTGCCATCAGAAGCTTTTAGGGTGGTGATTTGAACCAATTCAGAGAGTGTCGAAATCGATAAATCGCGCTGATCTAAGAGGTCATTGGGGGATTTGCCGGTGTTTTCCATGCGGGCAATTTTTTCGTTTAAGGCCGCAATTTCAGAAGTGAGCGAATTGACTGTTGCGATGGAGACCTTGATGTCTTGATTGACTCCAGCCTGAAGTGAGTCCAGTCGCTCTGCGGAAGTGCGAAACCGAGTGACCAGCTCACCGGCCCGCGAGAGCACGACCTGACGAGCGTTTAAATCCTGGGGTTTAGTGACTACATCGGCAAAGGCGTTAAAAAACTTTCCAGTCGCATCTCCAATACCCGCTTCACCCAAAGCAAAAATTTTTTCCATTCGCTCAAGTTGGCTAAGTCTGGATTCATCTGCCGCCGCCACCGAGGTGGTGGTCGAGGCTTCACGTGTCAGAAATTCATCATGCGCCCGTTTGATGCTGGCGACATTCACCCCATCTCCGAAAAAACCTGCCCCAGTGTAACGCCCACCTGCGGTTTGGAGCTCGACAGATTGCCTCGAATACCCCTTGGTATTGGCATTGGCGATGTTGTGTCCGGTCGTTTGTAAGGCCGCCGAGCTGGCGGCTAACGCTCCGGTGCCAATTGAAATCAGTGAGCCCATGCTTGGCCTGCCTACAGGGTCAGATGACTGAGCGCTGCAAGCGCAAAGTGGTGTGAATGACTCGGGTCAATTTATCTGCATAGGCTGGATCCGTGGCATAACCAGCTTTTTGCAAGCCTTGAGCGAAGCCTTCTGCAGTGTTGGCACTGGCCACCACATGGTTGTAGCGTGGGCTGTTTTTGATCAAGGAAGCATAATCTTTGAAGGCCGCCTCATAAGAGTCATAAGCCCGAAATTGGGCGGTGACTTTGCAAGCTTCTCCTCGGAGATATTCGGTGGTGGTCACTTCGGCTGTTTTGCCCCGCCAACCCGGGCCTGCCTTGATACCAAACACATTGAAAGAGGGGCTACCATCGGCCATTTTGATCTCACGTCGACCCCAGCCAGACTCGTGCGCAGCCTGGGCTACCATAAAGTTGGCTGGAATACCTGTTTCGGCTGATGCTGCATGGGCAGCCTGAATGTGTCGTTTGATAAAATCAGTCTGTTTTTGTTGAGCGGATGATAAAGTCGGTAGGACGCCCTGATTTTTTGTCAAACTGATGCTCAAGTCAGCTGGTCGAGTTTGATGGCTCTCTGTGCCTTCAGTGCGTACCCGAGGGGGGGCTGAAAATGGCTCTAAAGGCTTGAGTATCGGTTGGGCCGGCTGCGCTTTGTTTATTCCCATTTGCTGCTCCAGCTGTCGGGTAATCGCCTCGCTCAGGCCACCTCGCATCCCGCTTAACAAAGTGGCATATTGCCCATCCAGCATCTCGGTGCCCAATTGGCTCCCTGGGTTCTCCAGAAAACCTGTTGCAAGGCTGGCTTGCCGCATGCTCTTGATGATTTCTTTCATGAACAGCGTTTCAAATTGTTTGGCCGTGTCCTGAATCGCTGACTGAGGATCTTTGGCTGCCATGCTGCGAAGCGTATTGACGCTGCGGGCATCGGACACCAAACTCTGGGGGCTTGATTCCCAGCCAGAAAAACGGCTGCCTGAAAGGGAAGATAGGCTCATCAAATGACCTCAATTTCAGCATGCAGTGCGCCAGCAGATTTCATGGCTTGCAAAATGGCGAGAAGATCTTGCGGTGTCGCCCCCAGCGCACTGAGTGCCTTGACGACGTCAGCCAGGTTGGCACTGCTGGGCAGTTGAATCAAGAAGCCTGGCTCTTGACGAATGGTGATTTCAGCCTTTTCTGATGTCACTGTTTGCCCCTGAGAAAGAGGGGCAGGCTGACTCACCACCGGGGTGGAGTTGATGGTGACCGACAGGTTGCCGTGGGCCACCGCACAAGGTGATAAAGTCACTGCCTGATTGAATACCACCGAGCCCGTGCGAGCATTGACCACAATCTTGGCCGCAGGGGGGGCGATTTGAACCGGCAGGTTTTCAATATCAGCCATGAATGCCACTCTGGAGTGGCTTTCTTCGGGCATTTTGACCCGGATGACACGTGCATCAACCGCGCTAGCCAAGGCCTCACCCATACGGCTGTTGATCGCGCGCACGACTTCACGAGCGGTATTGAAATCACTTGCATTGAGGTCAAGTTGAAGAAAATCACCCTGATTCAAGGGGGTGGGCACCGATCGTTCAACTGTCGCGCCTTCAGGAATACGGCCTGCACTGAGGTGATTGATTTGCACCTTTGACCCCCCTGCGGAGGCCCCAGCCCCACCCACAATCAATTGGCCTTGAGCGATTGCATAAACCTGACCATCAGCCCCTTTGAGTGGTGTGGCAATCAAGGTGCCCCCACGCAAACTTTTGGCGTTGCCCAGGGACGACACGTTGACATCCACAGTTTGCCCGGGTTGTGCAAAGGGCGGCAGTTGGGCCGTGACCAAGACCGAAGCAACGTTTTTCAGCTGCATACTGACGCCAGCCGGGATTGTCACGCCCATTTGCTGTAGCATGGCCGTGATGCTTTGAGCCGTAAAAGGGGTGGAGGTGGTTTGGTCTCCGGTGCCATCCAGCCCCACAATCAGCCCATAGCCCACCAAGGGGTTGGAACGCACCCCCTGAATGGATGCCAGCTCTTTGATGCGTGAAGTGGCCAGTGTTTGGCCCCACGCTGGCGCGCTGCTCAACACCGCGCTCATGACCATCACAGCACACCAGAAATTCTCGGTCTTTTTCATAGGTCACCTTCAACCTGATGACCTATTTTGCGAGAACTTAAATGGGTAGAATGCTTAAAAAGAAACGTCCTAACCAGCCAATTCCCTGGGCTTCAGCTTGTGCTCCACGGCCGCGGTTTTCGATGCGGACGTTGGCAATCTGTGTTGAAGGTACAGAGTTGCCGGCTTGAATAGAGCGCGGGTCCACTTGACCGGAAAATCGTAAAACGTCGACATTGTGATTGACACCAATTTGTTTTTCTCCAGCAATCACGAGGTGCCCATTGGCCAATACCTCGGTCACGATCGCTGTGATATTTCCGGAAAAATTATTGCTGCTGGCGGTACTCCCTTTGCCCTCAAAGGCATTCGATGAACTGCCTGCTGCAGAAGCCCGTGGAGCTTGGAATGAATTGGCTGAAAAACCAGGTAAAGCAGAGATCCCCGCAGACAGGGACCCTGTTTTGTCGATTTTGCTGGAATTGATCTGTGAGGCAGAAACCGTCTCGACAATATTGACAGTGATGGTGTCCCCCACCAAACGGGCCCGGTGGTCCTCAAAAAGCGGCCGATACTGGGCCGCCTGGTAAATTGAGCCATTATTGACGCTTGGTGCGATCAAGGGAGCGGGCCGCACATAGACAGGCTCAGCCACATCAACTTTGGGTGCATGATTGACCACGGCACAGCCCGAAATGGCTACAGTCAATGCGCACAACAAGGACGGTTGCACAATCTTCATGAAACACCTTCCATTTCGACTTCAAATACAAAATTCGGGTTCATCTTTGGCTCTGGCTTGAGGATCGATTTCATCATCCGATCTGGCTGAGTTTTTGCAACATCTGGTCAGAGGTCTGAATGCTCTTGGAATTGAGTTCATAGGCCCGCTGAGTTTGGATCATCGCCACCAGTTCTTCCACCACATTGACATTTGACGTTTCGACAAAACCCTGCTGCAGGGTTCCTAAACCATTGGCTCCGGGTGCCGCCGCTGCAGCCGCCCCGGACGCAGCCGTTTCACCAAAGAGATTTTGCCCTTTGGGCTCTAATCCAGCCGGATTAACGAAATTGGCAATTTGAATTTGCCCTACATTTTGTGGTGTGGCCTGCCCTGGCAATATCACACTCACAGCACCGTCAGAACCAATATTGATGCTCTGCGCGCTTGCCGGAATGGTGATGCCAGCGGTCAGTGGATAGCCATTGTTGGTCACCAACTGGCCTTGGCTATTGACTTGAAAAGAACCATCACGGGTGAACCCGATGGTGCCATCCGGCATTTGTATTTCAAAAAATCCGTTGCCCTTGATGGCCACATCCAGCGGGTTGCTCGTCTGAGAAAAACTGCCCTGACTAAATACACGCGAGCTCGCCACTGCCCGGGTTCCCAGACCGGCCTGCAAGCCTGTCGGAAGGGTATTTTGCTCGGTTGCATTGGTACCAGCCTGACGCAGGTTTTGATACATCAGGTCTTCAAACACCACATGCGAGCGCTTGAAGCCATTGGTAGACACATTGGCCAGGTTGTGCGAAATGGCATCCAGTTGCCCCTGCTGAGCTTCCATGCCGGTTTTGGCGACCCACAGTGAACGCATCATGGCAAAAACTCCTTGTGCAAATCAAGAAAGGTTCAACAGTTGCGACGAAGCTTTTTCATTGCCTTCAGCGTTTTGTAAAAGCTTCATTTGGGTTTCAAATTGACGCGCAGCGGCAATCATCGCCACCATGCACTCGACCGGGTTCACATTCGAACCCTCCAGAGCGCCCTCACGTAAACGCGCGTTGACATCGCCAGGCAGCGGCCCATTGGGATCTCGGAATAAACCATCCTCGCCTCGGGTCAGTGCGGCCTCGGGAGTGACCAATTTCATTCGTCCAATTGGATTGGAGCGGCCATTGACAGTCGCGCTGAGCGTGCCATCCTGACCCACTGAAATGTCACTGTTTGCAGGCACTTGAATGGGGCCACCATCGCCCAGCACTTGCAGGCCCTGAGCGGTGGTCAGGGTCCCATCTGCGGCCACATTCAAGACCCCCGCCCGGGTATAGGCCTCGTTACCGTCCAGGCCCTGTACCGTCAACCAGGCATTGCCCAGCATGGCCACATCGAGAGGGCGCCCTGTGGTCGTGATCGGCCCAGGTTCGGTCTTATAACCGGGGGTGGACTCTAGAGCATAAACACGGCTGCTGGGACCTGTGTTGAGGCTCTCCATGGGAAGGGCACGAAAGGCGTGCAGCTCAGCCCTGAAACCGACCGTCGATGAATTGGCCAAATTATTGGCCAAACTCTCCTGGCGTTGCATCGCGGCCTTGGCGCCCGACATCGCAAGGTAAATCATGCGATCCATAATTCACTCCTAGGGGCTCTCAGGTTCAGCGCAGGTTGACCAGAGTTTGTACAATCTGATCTTGGGTTTTGATGGTCTGTGCATTGGCCTGATAAGCGCGCTGCGCGCTGATCATGTTCACCAACTCACCCGTCAAATCCACATTCGATGACTCCAGAGAACCAGACAGCACCACACCAAAATTGCCGTTGCCGGGCGATCCAACAATCGGTTCTCCTGCAGCATTGCTGCGCCCCCAGGAGGTGCCGCCCAGAGGCTGTAAGCCCTGGGGATTACGAAAGTTGGCAATCTCGATTTGCCCTGCAGCCTTGATCAGCCCATTGGAGTAGCGCAGGCTGATCACCCCGTTGGAATCCAGTGCCACCCCCGTAGGCTGGCCTGGGGCATAGCCGTCTTGTGTCAGCTTGCTCACTGAAAACGTCGAGCCATACTGAGTAGCTTTAGAAAAATCAATGCTCACGCCCGGGATCGGTTCAGTGATGGCTCCAGCGGCATTGGTGGTTGCTGGAATATCCAGGGTCAAAATGCCGTCTGTCGGGGCGGTGGGTGCGCCACCGTTGGGTGGAAATTGAATGGTGGTCGAAGACAAAGGGTTGTCATTCGAATCGGCTTTCACAGGCTTGCCATTGGCCGTCACATACACATTCCATTTGTCTGTATCGGCTTTCTGAAAGTAGTACACCAGTGACACATCTTGACCCTTGGCGTCATACACCGCCAAAGAAGTGGCATGGTTATAGGTGCTGGGGTCGGTCAGTTTAATTTGCGGCGTCGCGCTGGCCGCTGGCGCGGTCACCTTCATGCGGGCGTCTAAATTGAGCTCGAACGCAACCTCGGTGGTAGAGACCGGCGCAAGATTGCCGGTGGGGATTTGGATAGCCACTGTCTTGCCGGGTTGAATGGCGCCAGCTTCATCGGCCTGATAGCCGATCAGCTTGTGCCCGCTGTTGTTTACTACAAACCCAGTTTTGTCGAGTTTAAATTGCCCATTGCGGGTGTAATTGACTGTCCCATCAGACCCTGCCATTTGAAAAAACCCTTTGCCATTGATGGCAAGATCCAGGGGGTTTTCTGTACTGACGGGGGCTCCTTGTGCAAACTGTTGTGTCACAGCAGCCACCATGACGCCAATCCCCACATTGCCGCTTCCGCCCGTATCATTGAGGGCTGTCGCATAGACGTCCGAAAATTCAGCTCGCGCTGATTTGGCGCCATAGGTATTGGCGTTGGCAATGTTGTTTCCAATCACCTCCAGGTTCTTGGACGTGGTATTCAACCCTGACAGACCTTGCTGGAAATTCATGATGCACCCTGACCTTTCTGCTCATGTTTCAACCATTCACTACAAAAAAATGTTTAGAAACTTATCCAAAGGCTTTGACAGAGGCATAAGGCACGCTGCCAGAGCGTTCCAGTTGCAAAGTCAGGTTTTTTCCATCTGCATTGACCGAATTGACACGATCACGCATCAAAGCCTGTGCCTCCTTGCTGATGCTGCCAGCGCTGGAAATCACCTTGAAGTGCAGCCCTGCCGGGTCTACGCCCTCAGCCAAGGCTTTTGTATCCCACTCAAAGTTGTGCAAACCGGCGGGTCGAGGCCCCAAAGTCAAAGTCTCAAGCAAGGCCCCATCGGCTGAACTGATCTCTACACGTACTTGGCTGGCGGGGGCCTGCAATTCAAAGCCGCCACGCCCTGTATCGCTTTGAACCGCCAGACGGTTGCCCGGCACCACAACATCCTGACCTACCAGAGCCGCTCCCTGCATGACTTGCAACTGCATAAATTGCCCGGATAAACCTTGTAAAGTGCTATTGACTTTTTCAATGCCATTGACCGTATTGATCTGGGCCATTTGGCTGGTCACCTGTGCGTTGTCCATGGGGTTGAGCGGATCTTGATTTTTCATTTGGGCCACGAGCAATTTCAGAAATCGGTCTGCTGATGCCGTGGCTGTATCCCCCGTTTCTTTGGCTCCTGTCCCCGTGGGAATGGTTTGGCCAGAAACCCCCTGTAGAGGTGAATAAATGGCTGAGGTACTTGTGGTCATGGAATACTCCTTTTGAATGAGAAACCCAGCACCTGGCTTCAGGCGGCATTACCCAGTTGAATGGTTTTCAGCAGCAGGGTTTTGGCGGTATTCATGACCTCAATGTTGTTTTGATAGCTGCGTGAGGCCGAAATCATGTTGACCATTTCTTCCACAGGGTTGACATTGCTGTAGGTCACATAGCCCTGCTCATCGGCTTTGGGGTGGTGGGGGTCGTAAGTTTTCCGGGCGGGCGCCTGGCTTTCGAAGACCTCACTGACACTCACTCCAGCCCCCGTAGAGACCATCTCTCCCATGGCCCCAACTGTTTGATGCCCCATGATTTCAGTCTTGAAAATGACTTGACGGGCTTTATAAGCATTCCCGTTCATGTCTGCTACGGTGTCGGCATTCGCCAGGTTGGAGGCGACCACATTCAGCCTTTGGCTTTGCGCACTGACCGCACTTCCCGAGACGTGAAAAATATTCAGCATAGACATATCAAGACCGTCCTTTTACTGAGGTTTTGGCTCGCGAGCCTGATCAATCACTTCACTTCACTGACCTTTGATGGCCTCCAGCATCGTTTTGACACTGGAGTTGATAAAACGCAAAGTGGCTTCATACTTGATCGAGTTATCCACCATGCTGGCCCGTTCACGATCCATGTCCACCGAGTTTCCATCAGGGCTTGCCTGGCTCGGCAAGGCATACGTAAGATGGCTGGAAATGGTGTGTGAACTGGATTCCAAACCTATGTGGCCACTGGAACTGATCACCAGGGTCGGCTTCTTTTGAATTTCCCCGGTGGCTTCCTTGAGGGCCTGATTAAAATTCACGTCGCGAGCCAAAAAACCGGGAGTGTCTGCATTGGCAATATTGCTGGCCAACAATTTTTGCCGTTCCGCCCGAAGGGTCAAGGCTTGCCCTTGAAAATCAAGATGACTCGTCAGTGTGTTGAGCATCGTCCGTCACCCGGGGTTTAATCCCGGATCTCCCTGAAAAACTTTTGGAAGTGATGCACTGATTGTGATCTGCCACGCCATCAACATGCACCAAAATAAGGGGCATTTAAGGCGTCAGTTTTTTTGGTTTACATTACTTTGGAGTTTTATAGTGCTGAGTGTCTCGTTGCACCAGGGCGCTGGAATGGAGCAAGACTGATGCCACGAGACACCCGCTGTGCCCATTTGTTCCAGAGGACTGCCGTGGAATCTTCTTCATCCGCTCAGATCTTTTCTTCCTGCACCCGCCTTTTGCGGGTTTGGCTGTGTCTGGTGTGGCTTTCTGCGCTGGTTTTTCCTGGCCAAAGTGTGAGTGCCCCGCTTGAGGCCAGCATCAGTGAAAAAATTGTTGAGTTCACCTTGTCTGCGGTCAAAGCTCTTCCGATCGCCCAACCTGCCACAGCCCAATCGCCCGCCCCACGGATTCAGATTGACCTTGGCTCTCCAGATCCCCGTCTTCAACTCACACCCTGCGGCAAGGTCGAACCCTACCTTCTACCAGGCCTGCGGCTCACTGGCAGCACACGAATCGGTTTGAAGTGCTCAGACGGTTCAACACGATGGCGTATTTCTATCCCAATCAAGGTAAGTATTTATGCTCAAGGCTTGATTGCCGTCCAGCCTCTGACCCCAGGAACCTTGATTCAGTCTCATCATCTGGCGCTTGCAGAGATCGACTGGGCTTCAGAAGACTCGCCCGCCCTGACTTTCATGCAGGCGGCCGAGGGTCGTATTCTGGCGCGCTCTGTGCAGGTGGGACAAAGCCTGCGCCAGTCACACTTAAAACCTCGGCAGTGGTTTGTGGCTGGTGACACTGTGAAGCTGTGGGTTCATGGCCCAGGTTTTTCGATCTCCACTCAGGGGGAGGCGCTCTCCCATGGCTTGGATGGCCAGACCGTGAAAGTCAAAACCGAGAGGGGCCGAATCATCAGCGGAACAGCCATTGGTGAACGTCAGGTACGCCTGTCCATGTGAAATCAACGTTGAGCTGAAGCAACCTTTGCCAAACCGATCGTGGTTGAGCGCGCCGAGGATTTTAGTGAAAAGAAAAAAGCACTCTCGCGCCCAGCAGTCTGGGCAGGGATGACGAGATCAATCAAAGAGATTGGACGCAGACCGATTTATTTTAGGTTTGGATCAAGCGCCACGCATGCTTGATGATCGTTGCCAAGTCGGGATACTGCGGCTGCCAACCAAGGAGGGCCTGGGCTCGTCTTGAATCAGAGACCAATCGGGCCGGGTCACCTTGGCGGCGCGGGGCATCAAAAACCGCAATAGGGCGGCGCGTGACCTGGCGTGCGGTGTCAATCACGTTTTGAACTGAAAAACCATGGCCATTGCCCAAATTATATTTTTGGCTTTCTCCTCCGTTCATCAAAGACTGCAAGGCCAGCCAGTGCGCAGAGCACAAATCTTGAATATGAATATAGTCTCGAATGCAGGTGCCATCCGGCGTATGGTAGTCACGCCCAAATACCCCTATTTTTTCTCGCCTGCCTGAGGCCACCTGAAGTACCAGAGGGATCAAATGGGTTTCGGGGTGATGGCGCTCGCCCAGTTGCCCCTCGGGATCCGCACCGGCCGCATTGAAGTAGCGCAAGCACACCGATTTGATGTCAAAGGCTTGGTCATAGTCAGCAAGCAACTGCTCAACCATCAGCTTGCTGCGTCCATAAGGGTTAAGGGGCTGCGGCGGATGGCTTTCATCGATGGGCGTATACTGGGGCTCGCCAAATATGGCCGCTGTGGATGAAAAAATAAACCGTTTGACTCCATGCTCACGCATGGCATCTAATAAGCAAAGTGTATTGACAACATTGTTTTGATAGTACTTGTCAGGCCGGGCCATGGATTCACCCACTTCAATAAATGAAGCAAAGTGCATCACTGCGTCAAAGCCGCTTGCAAGGATTGCGTTTAATAACTCAGCCTGGCCGCAACTACCAAGAACAAATTTGCCATATAACACTGCATTTTGGTGCCCCGAAGAAAGGTCATCAAGGGTGGTCACCTTGCAGCCCAAACGGCCTAAAAATTTGACCATATGAGAGCCAATGTAGCCCGCACCACCAACCACAAGAACCTTCATGAAATGACTGAAGCCTATGCGACTTCAAAGCTGATTTGCATTTCAGCTTCATCCTGCCGCAGG
>JBEIRS010000357.1:0-1276 GCA_040375795.1 Methylibium sp. | reverse complement strand
CTGCTCATTCCTCTCGTGACCCACGCAGAAACACTGGCGACAGTCAATGGCAAAGCAATTCCAAAGTCACGCGCTGATGATCTCATCACGCAACTCAAGCTTCAGGGTCAAAGCATCACCCCGGAGCTTGAACGCCAGGTTCGTGACGAGGTGGTGCTTCGAGAAATTTTTCTTCAGGAGGCCGAGCGCCAAGGTTTAGCTCATTCAGAGGCCCTGAAGGCGCAAATTGAACTTGCCCGTCAAAGCCTCACCATCAATGCTCTTTTTAATGAGTACAAAAAAGCCAACCCGGTCACTGAGGCTGATATTCAGGCGTCTTACGATCATTTCAAGGCCCAGACCCCGGCCACGGAGTATCGTGCACGACATATTTTGGTCACGCAAGAAAGCTTGGCCAAAAAATTGATTGCCCAACTTAAAAAAGGGGCCAAATTTGAAATGCTTGCACGAAAATACTCAAAAGACCCAGGCAGTAAAAATAAAGGTGGTGATCTCGATTACGCCAGCCCGGCCTCTTTTGTGACAGAATTTTCTGAAGCCATGATGACGCTCAAAAAAGGGCAGTTTACCCAAGCCCCCGTCAAGTCAGAGTTTGGCTATCACATCATCAAACTCGAAGATTCACGCGAAACCCCTTTTCCTGACCTCAACGAGGTCAAACCCCAAATTCAAAAAAACCTTGAGCAGCAGCGTTTGATGCAGTTTCGAGAAGAACTGCGTGCCAATGCCCAAACCGACTACACTTTCTCGAATTAAGGAACCTCCGTCAAGCCCATTGTGGTTTCTCATCAAGATCAAAACGTTGCGCCAAGTTTTTTTCGTTGGTCAAGCCTTCCCAAGGCCGACGATCTTTCTCGTTCTGATTCACTTTACACCCTATGAACATCTCTTTCCCCTCTCGCCTGGCTTTTTTAATGACGGTTTTACTTGGCGCCACAGTCGCGCAGGCTCAAGCCATTGCGACAGTCAATGGCAAGCCAGTTCCCAAAGCCCGTTATGAATTTCGTTTGAATCAATTGAAGGCTCAGGGGCAGTCACAGTCTCCAGACCTTGAAAATATGGTCAAAGAAGAAGCCGTCTTGCTTGAAATGTTTGCGCAAGAAGCTGAATCCAGGGGTTTTGTTGCGGCTCCAGAGTTCAAAATTCAAATGGAAATTGCCAGGGCCAATATTTTGGCGAATGCCCTGTTCAATGAATTTCAGAAAAAAAATCCCATCACTGAAGCGGAAATAAAATCCGAGTATGAGCGTCTCAAGGCTGAATCAAAAGGTGCGAG
>JBEIRS010000098.1:0-5896 GCA_040375795.1 Methylibium sp. | reverse complement strand
GGCTGGTGGCGTCACAGGGGGCTCAAAAAAATCATGAACCCCAAAAATGATTCACCGACTGCCACGCCAAGCACGGCAGCACAAACGACTCCTCCTCCTGATGGATTTTGATATTCAGTGGCTATTATTGGGTCTGCCTCTGGCCTTCGGATTTGGCTGGCTTGCCTCTCGTCTGGATATCCGTCAGTGGAATAAAGAACAAGCTGATGCGCCTCAAGCTTATTTCCGAGGTCTGAATTTTCTTCTCAATGAACAACAAGATAAAGCAATCGATGCTTTTATTGAAGCCATTCAACATGAGCCTCAAACCTCTGAACTTCACTTGGCACTTGGTAATCTTTTTCGGCGACGTGGTGAATATGAACGTGCCGTCCGTGTACACCAGCATCTACTGAACCGAGCCGACCTTTCTACCTCAGAACGCCATCGCGCCCAACAAGGACTGGCACAAGATTTTCTTTCCGCCGGCTTATTTGATCGGGCTGAGCAGGCTTGGCAGGCCCTCGAAGGCACACCTTTTGATACTGAGGCCAGGCTGGCCTTGTTGACCATTCAGGAACGGTCAAGAGATTGGGTTTCAGCGATCAACACCGCCATTCAGCTGGAAAACCGTGGAATTGGTTCTTATGCGGGAAAAAGAGCACATTACTGGTGTGAATTAGCACAAACCGCTGAGTGTCAACAAGACTCTCTTCAATCTGAGGAATATCTTCGTAAAGCACGGGAGGCCTCTCCTTTGGCAGCTCGGCCTTTGGTGCTTGCGGGAATGCGCGCCAAAGCCAACGGAGAGTCTCATACCGCAATTCAGATCTGGACACAGTTGGCTTTAGTGCAACCGGCATTTTTCAACTTAGTAGCCAAAGCCTATGCAGAGGCAGCCCTCGAGTGTCAACAGCACGCTGCGGCCTTGGCGCACCTCAAAACGTATTACGACCATTACCCCAGCATTGATACACTCAACGCCCTTGCCATCATTGACCCTGCTGAGCACCCGGTACGCTTGCTTGAACACCTAAAGCATCACCCTCAACTCAGCGCGGTACAAGCCGTTCTCAGCACCTTGCCTTCAAGCCTTCCAGAGAGCCATCGCCACCCCCTGGACACAGCCATCAGCCAGGCAGCAAAACCTCTTCAGCGCTATCGCTGTGCGGCCTGTGGTTTTGAGGCACAACATTATTTTTGGCAATGCCCAGCCTGCTTGAACTGGGACAGTTTTCCACCCACCAAACTGGAAGAATTGTAGGCGAACCTACAAAATTCAATCATCCTATGCTTGGCTATACAAAGGGGGAGATTCCCGAGATGAAAATCATTTGCCAATCGCGTCTTCAATGAAGCTCCGGGCCCAAGCGGCGCTGGAAGTGTGGTGTAGATACCGATGCCCTTGACGGTGCAATCAATTTTTTGCTGGATCAATCGCTTGATTTTGCCAGCCTGTCACTTTTCCAGTACACATCATCCCCGCCCAAGCCATCTAGATTGGCTCGGTTGAGTACACGTGCCAGTATAAACAGCAGGTCACTCAGGCGGTTCAGATATTGTTGAATTGATGGGCGCAGCGCTTCAGTGCGGCTCAGATGAACCACTGATCGCTCGGCCCTGCGGGCAATTGAGCGGCTCATGTGTGCGCATGATGCACTGCGAGTGCCTCCAGGCAAAATGAATTCGCGTAAAGGAGGCAGTTGCCTGTTGTAGTCAATCAAGGCTTGATCAAGGTGTTGCAGAGCATCATCTTGAAGCAGTGTCAAACCAGGTACCGCCAGCTCCCCACCCAGGTTAAACAGCTCGTGCTGGATACGAACCAGGGCATCGCGTACATCACTGGGCAAGGGCTCGGATAAAATCATACCGAGGCTTGAATTGATTTCATCAACATCTCCCATCGCCTGCACCCGCAAATGATCTTTAGGGACACGAGTGCCATCCCCAAGGCCGGTGGTGCCATCGTCTCCGGTACGGGTGGTAATGGTGGTCAGGCGGTGGCCCATGCGCGTGTCTCCCGGGACAAAAGGATTGCCCTCAATGTGCCAAATGAATAATTGGCCTTATCAGGCTGGATGTCAAGAAACGGCTTCATGCTTTATCAATTTATCATGAAGCACTTATTTTTTGCTCTCTTGTTTTGACTGGGCCGCACTGTCTTTCAATGTGGTGCTTCGATTAAAAACAAGGCGCGACGCGGAGTGATCAAGCATATCAGCAACAAAATACCCATGCCTCTCAAACTGAAATTTTTCTTCTCTTTGAGCAGCCGCCAAGCTGGGTTCCACCATTGCACAAACCACACGCTTGCTGTGAGGGTTCAGGGCCGCAATATAGTCACCTCCCCCCGCCTCAGGATGAGCTTCAGTCAATAGGTGATCATAGAGGCGTACCTCAGCGCCAAGGCCTTCCGCCACGCTCACCCAGGTAATGACCCCTTTGACCTTCACGGAATCGGCCCCGGGTGTGCCACTTTGGGTGTCAGGAATGATCCTGGCCAGTACGGCAGTGAGTTCGCCTTGGGCATTTTTTTCATAACCTACACATTCAATCACATAAGCATATTTCAATCGAACCTTGCTTCCTGGAAGGGTTTGGCCATTATCTTGACGGCGTGGCGGGCTCAAACGAAAAAACCCTTGGCTCGGAACTTCCATGAAATCATCACGTTCAATCCAGACTTCATGGGTCAGATGAAATTGCCGTTGATCTCTCCCAGGCTGAGCCGGATGAACTGGTGCTCGGCAAAGCTGACGATGATCTTCCCGGCCAAAAACCTCAGCAAAATTGAGCAGTTTCAGCTTTAAGGGGTCAAGTACAGCACAAGCCCGGGCCGCTTTGGGGTCAAGGTCATCCCTGAGAGCAATTTCCAGGGTGCTGTAATCGATCCAGCTATCGGCTTTACTCACCCCGATACGTTCAGCAAACAGGCGCAGTGACTCGGGTGTAAAGCCCCGCCGACGTAATCCAGCAAGCGTAGGCATTCTCGGGTCATCCCAGCCCTCCACATGCCCGGCATCGACCAAATTCTTTAGTTTACGTTTACTGGTGACCACATAAGTCAAATTCAGACGTGCAAATTCATACTGATGAGGCGGCGGGGATTGTAGTAACCCAAGCCGACATAAATGACCCAGAAGCCAATCATAAAAGGGCCGTTGGTCTTCAAATTCGAGGGTACAGATGCTGTGAGTAATATTTTCTAGGGCGTCTTCGATGGGATGGGCAAAGGTGTACATGGGATAGATGCACCATGTATCGCCAGTATGATGATGCGTGGCACGTCGAATTCGGTAGATGGTGGGATCTCGTAAATTGATATTGGGGTGGGCCATGTCTATTTTGGCTCGCAATACGGCCGCACCATCAGCAAGGTCGCCGGCCCGCATTTGCCGAAACCGTACCAAATTTTCAGAGGGGCTTCGTTCTCGGAAGGGGCTGTTTTTGCCGGGGGTGTTAAAGTCTCCCCGGTGCAGGCGCATGATTTCACTACGTTGCTCGTCTACATAGGCCAAGTCAGCTTCAATCAAGGCTTCGGCAGCTTGATACATAAAATCAAAATAATTGCTGGCATAGTAAAGGTGCTCGATGCGCTCACCGTGAACCTCTGACTCCCAGCCAAAACCAAGCCAGCGTACTGCCTCAATAATGGCATCCACATAAACTTGCTCTTCTTTTTCCGGGTTGGTGTCATCAAAGCGCAGGTGACATACCCCCCCGTATTCTTGGGCCAAGCCAAAATTAAGGCAAATGCTCTTGGCATGCCCGAGATGCAGAAAACCATTGGGCTCTGGTGGAAAGCGTGTGCGAATTTTGGCAAGGTCGAGTACTGCATTGACGTGGTGAGCCTGTCCACCAGGGGTGCCTGCAAACCGTCGATGTGCGTAAGTGCCCTGAGCTAAATCTTTTTCAATGATTTGTCTCAGAAAATGACTCGGTTTTGATTCCTTGACTTGATTGGATGTGGGCTTCATGAAGAGCAATTTCCCTGGGTTGTCAGGTTTACAGATACATCCTCGAATGAATGATTTTTTGCAGGATGATGCTTGGGAATCACGATATGAATGAGGGAGCTTGGAGAGATTGTCTGAGGTCTTGCGCGGCCTGCCGGGCGGCTTGGGCAAAATCAGTGCCTGTGCTGGCATAGAGAATCGAGCGCGAAGCATTGACAAGAATAGGGCCTTGGGTGCTGCCATCCAGAGCCACAACCCAGCCAGCCTGTACGGTGGCCTGAGCATCACCACCTTGGGCGCCCACGCCGGGAATCAGCAGTGGCAACGTTGGGGCAAGTGCACGCACTTGAGCAATTTCTTCAGGAAAGGTCGCCCCAACCACCAAGCCCAATTGCCCATGGCGATTCCATGGCCCCTGAGCCAGTCGGGCAATTTTTTCAAAGACTCGCTCACCGCTGGCCAAGTTTGAAGCTTGTAGCTCGCTGCCGCCTGGATTGGAGGTGCGGCATAGCAAAAACAAACCTTTGTCAGGATAATCAAAATACGGCTCGATGGAATCAAGGCCCATCAAGGGTGACAAGGTGAGCGCATCGGCTTGATAGCGCTCAAAGGCTTCGATGGCGTATTGTTGGGCGGTGCTGCCAATATCCCCGCGCTTGGCATCCAGAATCACCGGCACCCCAGGCGCAATATCATGAATAAATTGAATCAAATCCTCTAGTTGGCCTTCGGCACGATGAGCCGCAAAGTAGGCAATTTGGGGTTTGAATGCCAGGGCCAAATCATGCGTGGCCTGCACAATGGCTGCGCAAAAATCAAAAATACGAGAGGCATCGCCCCGCCATGAACCTGGAAATCGGGCGGGGTCAGGGTCCAGACCAATACACAAAAGGGAATCATGAGACCGCTCGGTTTGTAAAATTTGGCTCAGGAAATTCATGACCAGCGCTGGATGTCAGTTTCAGTGATACGGGCCGCCAGCTCGGACGCTTTGCCAGTGTAGCTGGCTGGAGTCAAGGCCAGAAGGCGTGCTTTGTCGCTATCTGGAATGTCAAGACTTTTAATGAAGGCTCGCAGCGTTTCTGCGTTCATGGCTTTGCCCCGGGTCATTTCTTTGAGCTGCTCATAGGGTTTTGGTAAACCATAGCGGCGCATCACTGTCTGGATGGGCTCGGCCAAGACTTCCCAAGCGGTGTCGAGGTCAGCGGCCAATGCATCAGGATTGGCTTCAAGTTTGTCAAGCCCGCGCTGAAGGCTATTGAGGGCCAGCACTGTATAGCCAAAGGCGACGCCCATATTGCGCAGCACCGTGCTGTCGGTCAAGTCACGCTGCCAGCGGCTGATGGGTAGCTTTTGGCTCAAATGGGTGAGCATGGCATTGGCCAGTCCCAAGTTGCCCTCGGCATTTTCAAAATCGATGGGGTTGACTTTATGGGGCATGGTCGAACTGCCAATTTCACCTGCTTTGAGCCTTTGTGTAAAGTAGCCTAGACTGATATAACCCCAAACATCACGGCACCAGTCAATCAAAATGGTATTGCTGCGGGTGATGGCGTCGAAGAGCTCGGCCAAGCTGTCGTGGGGTTCGATTTGGGTGGTATAGGGGTTGAAGCTCAAGCCTAGTTGCTGCTCAATGAGGCGTTGGCTGAACGCTTCCCAGTCTATGTCGGGATAGGCTGCAAGGTGAGCATTGTAGTTGCCCACTGCCCCGTTCATTTTGGCCAGCAGCTTGATGTCGGCGATCCGTTGGGTGGCAGTGCTTAGGCGTGCCAACACATTCGCCACTTCTTTGCCCACAGTGGTTGGGCTGGCTGTTTGGCCATGGGTGCGGCTGAGCATGGGTACCCCTGCCAAGGCCCGCGCCATGCCCTTGAGCCGATCAAGCACACCATACAACGCAGGCAGCAACACTTCGGCACGCGCGGCTTGAAGCATCAAGGCATGGCTGGTGTTGTTGATGT
>JBEIRS010000200.1:0-3338 GCA_040375795.1 Methylibium sp. | reverse complement strand
GTTTTTTGATGGGCTGCTGCCAATCAAATGACCCTACTCTGTTGCATTTTTGTGCATAGATAAAAAACTGATCTTATGAAACTTTTACGAAAACTTTTACTGCCCTGCTTGTTCTCAGCATTTTTTTTGCCTTCGATTGAGACTCATGCTCAAGCATTGCCTGATTTCACCGAGCTTGTTGAGCGAGTGGGGCCTACGGTGGTGAATATACGCACCACTGAAAAAGTACGCACCCCACGTGCTGCCGGCTCTGACATCGATGAAGATATGCTTGAATTTTTGCGTCGATTTGGCCTTCCAGCTCCTCAGTTAAACCCAGGCCCACGACGTGGGCCACAGTCCCCCCCGCCCGATACTGAGCCCCAGCAACGCGGTGTCGGGTCAGGGTTTATTCTGAGCTCGGATGGCTATGTCATGACCAATGCGCATGTGGTGGATGGTGCCGATGAGGTCATTGTCACCCTCACCGACAAACGTGAATTTAAAGCGCGCATCATTGGCGCTGATAAACGGTCTGACGTGGCGATTGTCAAAATTGATGCAAGCGGGCTTCCTACCGTCCGTATTGGTGATGTCGGTCGACTCAAGGTGGGCGAATGGGTGATGGCGATTGGGTCTCCCTTTGGTCTGGAAAACACCGTCACCGCAGGGATTATCAGCGCCAAAGCACGTGATACCGGTGAATTGTTGCCCTTGATTCAAACCGATGTCGCCATCAACCCGGGCAATTCCGGCGGGCCGCTGATTAACCTGCGCGGTGAAGTGGTCGGCATCAATTCCCAAATTTATAGTCGTTCTGGCGGCTTTATGGGTATTTCTTTTGCGATTCCTATTGATGAAGCCACCCGTGTGGCTGAGCAGCTGCGGGCTTCTGGGCGTGTGGTGCGCGGGCGCATTGGCGTACAAATTGACGCTGTCACCAAAGATGTCGCTGAATCTATTGGCCTGGGTCGGCCCTATGGTGCTGTCGTGCGCAGTGTGGATTCTGGTGGCCCTGCCGAGAAAGCGGTGCTCGAACCAGGTGATATCATCACCAAATTTGATGGGAAAACCGTCGAGCGATCAGGTGATCTGCCACGAATCGTCGGCGCCACTCGCCCAGGCCAAAAGGTGCAGATTCAGGTATTCCGCCGCGGTAGTTTCCGTGATCTCACCACCTCGGTGGTTGAATTTGAGCCTGAGAGCACGAAAAAATCAGATCGTGATGCCGCCAAGCCAGCGTCTGCCACGGTGTCTATCGGTCATTTGGGTCTGAACGTGTCCGATCTGACCGATGTTCAGCGTAAAGAACTCAATCTCAAAAACGGTGTTCGAGTAGACAAGGTTGATGGGTCTGCGGCCCGGGCTGGGGTTCGAGAGGGTGATATTTTGGTTTCAATCGACAATATTGAGGTTTTCAGCGCATCTCAACTTGAGTCGGTGGTGGCCAAGCTCGACAAATCCAAGCCCGTGAGTGTATTGATTCGGCGTGGTGCCTGGGTGAGTTTCCTCGTGATTCGGCCAGGAAAATAACCCCGTGGGTGATTTTTACCAGTGTTTGCCATGCACCTTGAATTGTCTGCCAGCCTCAAACTCTATAACACTTTTGGTTTGCCAGGAGTGGCACGGCGTCTTGTAAAAATAAGCTCCGAAGCCGATGTTCGGGAAGTGATAAACCATCCTGAGCTTGGTTTGGAGCCTTACTTTATTCTTGGTGGCGGCAGCAATGTGGTGCTGACTCGTGACGTGCCAGCCACGGTGCTAAAGGTTGAGATTTTCGGCAAGCGCTTGCTCCATGAGGAGGCTGATGCCTGGCTCATTGAAGCCGGTGCTGGAGAAAACTGGCATGAATTTGTCATGTGGACCTTGGCTCAGGGTTGGCCGGGTCTAGAAAACATGGCCTTGATTCCAGGCACAGTAGGTGCCAGCCCGGTACAAAATATCGGAGCTTATGGATTAGAACTCAAGGATCACTTTGAAAGTTTAGATGCCATTGATTTGTGCACGGGCCGTTGCGTCACGATCGGCCCCTCTGTTTGCAAATTTGCCTATCGAGACAGTATTTTCAAACATGATCTTGCGGGGAAAACTCTCATCACACGGGTTCGGTTTCGCTTGCCTAAAAGGTGGCAGCCCAGGCTCAAATACCTCGACATCGAACGTAAGATGTCCGAAAAAGGAATTGAAAAACCCCTTCCCCACCAAGTGGCTCAGTGGATCATCGATATTCGTCAGGCCAAATTGCCCGATCCCAAAATCATCGGAAATGCCGGGAGCTTTTTTAAAAACCCGGTTGTGACCCCTGAGCAATGTCAAGATATTATTGGCCGCGACCCAGGCATTGTGCATTACCCTATGGCGGATGGCACCTTGAAACTCGCCGCAGCATGGCTGATCGATGCCTGTGGTTGGAAGGGTAAAAGTATTGGGCGGGCCGGTGTTTATGAAAAACAGGCCCTTGTTCTGGTGAATCGAGGGGGGGCTTCGGGCTCTGAAGTTGTAACCCTGGCCAAAGCCATTCAAGAAAGCGTTTATGGCCGTTTTGGGATCCGGCTTGAGCCTGAACCGGTTCTCATTTAAAGGCCGGTCTTGTTGACTTCACGCGCCCTAGTCACCCCACGCCCTACCCTGTCATTCCGCGCCCTACCCTGTCATTCCGCGCCCTACCCTGTCATTCCGCGCGCACGTCGCGGAATCCAGCCTCACCTTTTGGTGACGGCAACTGCACGCATTTCAGTTCTTTAGTGCGCTTAAATTGAAATTCAAATTTTTTTGAAGAGCTGACTTTTGTCCTTCAGGATGCTGACAAAACTCCGAAATATAGAGGGTTTTTTAGTTTTGTCATTGGATTCAATGCGTCAAAATTTTGAGATCTTTTGAGATGCATGAACTGGTATGACGCTCCCACGGCCGTGGTATGAATTTTGACTTTGGAGACATTCATGGATCATCATCAAAGGCTGCGCCCAGGATCTACTCTGGGCGCTGAAACAGGCTTTTTTGCTCACCATGGCATGTGGGCACCTGCTGTTCGGATTTTTCGTAACCTGCGATTTCCGAGCAAGGTCGGTGTGATTCTCTTGATGTTGTTGTTCCCGATGACCTTGTTGTTGGTTCTTGAAATTCGAAACGCAAAAGATTTACTTGCCAGAACAGAGAACGGCAAAGGCAGGGGGTGGAAGCACTTCAAGCATTTACACCCTTGACATCTGACCTGATTCATACTCGAAATTCGACACGGGCCTTGATTGGTGGTTATGATGCAGCCGCTGCTTACAAAACATCTCGAGAAGCTGCTGATCAAAAATTTGCGACCTTCACCCATTTTTTGCAGCGTACCGGCGACTCTTTGGGTTTGC
>JBEIRS010000252.1:0-2581 GCA_040375795.1 Methylibium sp. | reverse complement strand
CACTGCTTCTACAATCCATGGCAAACTCTTTTGGAGAAGCAACCATGATTTCCCGTGAGCCCACTCTTGAGCGCCTTGCTGTGGCGCGTGCATTGCTGCTGGAGCCTTTTGGTTTGAGCGATACTCATCTTGCCCATGCTCTGAAAACCATGGCCACCCATCAAATCGACGACGCTGATCTTTTCTTTCAGTATACCCGTAGCGAAGGCTGGAGTCTTGAAGAGGGGATTGTTAAAAGCGGGAGCTTCAGCATTGATCAAGGCTTGGGTGTGCGTGCGATCGTGGGCGAGAAAACAGCCTTCGCCTATTCTGATGACATCTCTGATGCGGCACTGCTTGATGCTGCCTGCACTGTTCGCAGCATTGCTTCGGCTGGCCAAAGCAAGAAAGTCAAGGTGCGCTCGCCGCGCATTGCAAAAAGTCGTTTACTCTATGGTCAAACCGACCCCATTTCCACCCTTGACAGCACGCAAAAGGTGCTTCTTCTAGAGCACGTGGAGCGCCTGGCCAGGGCCAAGGATGCACGTATCAAACAAGTCATGGCTGGGCTGGCCAGCGAATACGATGTGGTTTTAGTGGCTCGTGCCGATGGCACCCTTGCCGCTGATGTACGACCTCTGGTTCGGCTGAGCCTGACCGTGATTGCCGAACAAACCATCGCTGGTGAAGTTCGCCGAGAATCAGGCACTGGTGGAGGGGGAGGGCGTTTTGGTCTGGCGTATTTTAATGATGAAATGATCGAATCTTATGTTCATTCGGCCGTTTCAGCAGCCCTGAAAAATCTCGAATCACGCCCGGTCAAAGCCGGCGAAATGACGGTTGTTCTTGGGCCAGGCTGGCCAGGGGTGCTTTTGCACGAGGCCGTCGGGCATGGCCTTGAAGGTGACTTTAATCGCAAAGGCTCCAGTGCTTTCAGTGGGCGAATCGGGCAGCGTGTCGCCGCCAAAGGCGTGACGGTGCTTGACGATGGCACACTGCCTGATCGCCGTGGTTCGCTCAACATGGATGATGAAGGCAATCCTTCCCAGGCCAATGTACTCATCGAAGATGGCATTTTGAAGGCTTATATCCAGGACAGCATGAATGCCCGACTGATGGGTGTGGCCCCCACTGGCAATGGTCGGCGTGAAAGTTATGCGGCTGTGCCCATGCCACGCATGACCAACACTTATATGCTGAGCGGCTCCAGTACCCCTGAAGAAATTATTGCTAGTGTCAAGCGCGGCATTTATGCCACCAACTTTGGTGGCGGCCAAGTCGATATCACCAGCGGTAAATTCGTATTTTCTGCCAGCGAAGCCTTTTGGGTAGAAAATGGCAAAATCAAGTACCCGGTCAAAGGGGCCACCTTGATCGGCAACGGCCCAGATGCACTCACTTGCATCAGCATGATTGGTAATGACATGCAGCTTGACCCGGGGGTGGGGGTTTGTGGCAAAGAGGGTCAAAGCGTGCCTGTCGGGGTGGGCCAACCAACCCTGCGCATTGACAAAATGACCGTGGGTGGAACGCTTTGATTTTCGCAAAGGTTTTCCGCCTTCGGCCCTGATCCGGGCAGGGGGCCTGATCCCCAGCCACACAGTTTGCTCAAGCCATGCTACATTTTAGTCATGAAAAGTTTGCGCTTCCTTGACGCTTATTTTTGGTTTTCTTAATGACTTGGCGGTTGAGAGCCTACCCCATAGCCGTAGCGTAGCGTAAATACCCCTCTCAAACCGCCAGAGCCAAGCTCTCAGGCGGTTTTTTTATGTCTTCTTCAGGAGCCTTCCATGCCAAACAAAACCTCTTATGCCAGCGACAGCTGGCATGTCAGCGGAGAAAAAACCAGCCGTACCGATGACGAAAGGATCCACAACGTGATGCCCTTGCCTCCGCCTGAGCACTTGATTCGCTTTTTTCCAATTCATGGTACTCCTGTTGAAGCACTGGTGGCCAATACCCGTCAAACCATTCGTCACATCATGAAGGGCAGCGATGACCGGCTGCTGGTTGTCATGGGGCCTTGTTCCATTCATGACCCCACTGCGGCCCTTGAGTACGCACATAAGCTAAAAGCTCAACGTGATCTCTATCAAGATACTCTGGAGGTGGTCATGCGGGTTTACTTTGAAAAGCCCCGTACCACAGTCGGCTGGAAGGGCTTGATCAACGACCCTTACCTTGATGAAAGCTACCGCATTGACGAGGGCCTGCGCATGGGTCGGCAACTTTTGCTTGAAATCAATCGCCTGGGTATGCCGGCAGCCAGCGAATTTCTGGATGTTATTTCTCCGCAATACTTGGGTGATCTCATTGCTTGGGGGGCGATCGGGGCGCGTACCACTGAAAGCCAGGTTCACCGCGAGCTTTCTTCCGGTTTGTCAGCACCCATTGGCTTCAAAAATGGCACCGACGGCAATATTCGTATCGCCACCGATGCTATTCAGGCCGCAGCCCGGCCTCATCACTTTTTATCGGTACATAAAAACGGGCAGGTGGCGATTATTGAAACCAAAGGCAACCAAGATTGCCATGTGATCTTGCGTGGCGGGAAAACACCCAACTATGACGCGGCCCATGTTGAGGCTGCTTGCAAAGAACT
>JBEIRS010000184.1:0-3593 GCA_040375795.1 Methylibium sp. | reverse complement strand
GGCCCACACGAACCCGGCTCCGCAGCACGTCTGAAAAACGGTTGAGCCACTGACCCTCGCGTTCAATTTCGCGATTAAACAGTTTGATAGCCTGTAGCCCTCGAATGGTTTCAAGAAATGTCGAGTTTTCTTGCGCCTGGGCCGCAATTGCGGCTTCATTGCGTTGGCGCAGGCTTCGGAACAAACCCCAACGCAGCAAGACATAAAGCACCAAAGCCATGAAAGGCACAGTGGCTAGCAGAGGGCTGTAAACCATGATCATCACCAGAGTTGCCAAAGCCATCACGCCATCGATCAAGGACACAATCAGCCCTTCGGCCAACAAATGACGCACGGGTTCTAGCGAGCCAAAGCGTGACAACACATCTCCCACATGTCGCTTTTCAAACCACGCCATCGGCAGTTGAATTAAATGCCTGAATAGCCTTGCGTTCATCCCATAGTGCAGTGCGTTTTGCACCATCAGCAAGACATAAGATCGGAGTGTGGAAGTGGACACCGAGATCAGCATCAGCAGCCCAAAGCCAAGGGCCAGCACGGTGAGCAAATCAGCATCACCGCGGGCAATCACTTCATCCACTGAAAGTTGAAGATAAAACGGCGCTGAAATCGCCAACACTTCCAGAATGACCGACAAGACAAAGACTTGGCTCAAAGGGTTCATCAGGCCCTTGGCCTGACTGAAAAAGCCGGACAAAGGCAGGGTGGCCCGCTCATCCTTGGCTTGAAAAGCCGCACTCGGAGAAAGTTCCAGCGCAACTCCTGTCACATGTTGTGAGGCTTCTTGGTGTGAAATCAGCAGGTCGCCTCGGGCAGGGTCATAAATCACCAGGCCTTTTCTTTGAATGGCACACAGCACCACAAAATGGTTGAGCCCCCAATGCAAAATGGCGGGCACTTTGAGTTGTGGCAGATCATCCATTTCCAGGCGCAGGGGCCGGCATCTCAAACCCAATTGGGAGGCAATTTGCACCAAGCCGCGCAAAGTGATGCCGCTCAATGAAACTGGATAGCGCCGGCGCAGGGTGTTGAGATCGATTTGATGACCATAAAATGATGCCACCATCGCCAGGCAGGCCAGGCCGCACTCTGCCGCCTCACTTTGCCGGATCAAGGGCACATGATGTCTGCGCTGAGGGAATGGGAAGGTGGCAAACATCAGGAGTGAGAAATTCTTTGCCCCACTCGCTTTAAGGGGTCAAGTATCCAATCCATCAGGGGTCGTTGATCAAGAAAAATATCGGCCCGCAACAGCATGTCGGGTTGCAGTGGCACACGCTCACCATGGGCATCAACATCGGGGCGATCCAACCATACCGTCACCCGGTAGGCTGGTTCTTTCAAACTGATCGGGCCAGCAGCATCGCTGGCGGTCAGCACGGTACGTGAAACTTGCAGCACTTTGCCGCCATAAGCACCAAAATTTTGATACGGAAATGCGTCATACAGCAGCTTGACGTTTTGCCCGGGTTTGATAAAACCAATCGAACGAGTCGGGACAAAAAGTTCAGCCTGCAACCTGGAGTCTCCCGGCAACACGGTGGCCAAAAGAAGCCGAGGGTCTGCCATCTGACCCACCGTGGCCTGTAAACCTGAAATTTTCCCTTGAATGGGGGAGAGAATCACATAGGCTCCGCGCCCACTGATTTCAGCACCACGTTGCTCAAGGGCCGAGGCCTCGCCTTGTAAAACGCGCAGACGCTCAGTGGATGTGGCCGGTAGTTGCTCAAGGGCAAATTGCTGCTCACTCAATTGGCTCTGCCGTGCTGTTTGTTGCTGCAAAAGGCTGGCAAGGGACTGTTTTTGTTCTAATAATTCGGCCCGGCGTCGATCGGTGTCTGCCCCCGAGACAAAGCCCTGTGCCTTGAGCATTTCGCCGTTTGTCAGCTGGCGTTCGGCAATTTGGATGCGTTCTTCTTGCGATGCAATTTGAAGTTTCAAATGATGAATTTCCGCGCGTGTGCCAGTGATGAGTGACTCCAGGCGCAAACGGTCTATGTGAGTACGTTGAGCTTCAGCAGAAATTTGTTGTAATAATCGGTTTCTTTGTTCTTGAATTGCATTGAAAACCATGGCGTTGACATCGCGTCCATTGGCTGCAATCTGTGCGGTATCAATCGAAAAAAGGGCTTGACCAGCCTCAACCTCATCGCCTTCCTTGGCGTGAACAGCAGCCACCACTCCGGTTTGGCTGGCGTGAATGCGCGCGGTTCCAGAGGCGGGCGCCAGGTAGCCAAGCACAGTTTCTTTGCGTGTATAAGGTGCCCGGAGCAAAAACAAGAGCATCGCAAACACACTCAATGCCAATAAGCACACCAGCTGTCGCACCCCGGGTGGCTGAACCCACGCCACTTGACCCCAATAGAGCCTGTCATGGGCACACTGGGTGGCGGCTGGTCTAAACAACGGGGGAGATGGCATGCTTTATTTCTGGGATCAAAAGAGGCCCCGGGGGGCCTCTTGTCACTTATTCAAGAGGAAACTTTGAATGGTTCCTTCCTGATACTTTGACTCAGGCAGGTGGGGCGGGTGGCTCTTCGGGTTTACCAAGAACGCCATACGCATTGCCCTGCCCATTTTTCCCAGGAGAGAGCAAATTACCGCACTCATCGCGGGTCCAGCCATTTTTATTACCGTTGTTGTTGGCAGTTTCGGGCGGACAACACCCTCCAAAAACGGCATCCATCATGGCGTCATCCAATACAATCATGGACATGTTTTCCTCCTTTAAACGTGGCAATCTATGCCACGCGGAGATTTTTCAGCACATCGATGTTTGCCGAAAGCCTTGAAAACACTTGAATTGCCAAATCTCAATCCAGAACGTCAATCAGAAAATACGCCAACCAAACACAGCGTGGTCTTGCGCCTTCTCAAGGCCACTCGTCAAGGGGCCAGACGGCTTCGTTGCCAAGCTCCGTTTTTGTGTTGATAACATAGCCTGTCATGCAAACGTGAAGGGCGCCCCTGCCAAAATTCCCAGCATGCTGGGCTGAGTTGATACCCTCCCCAGTGCTTGGGGCGAGGGGGGTGATCCCCATATTTCGCTTTGACCTCGGCAAATGATTGCTCCAGAGCCTCGCGCGATGCAACCACTTGGCTTTGTGGCGAGGCCCAGGCGCCCAGGCGTGACTCAAGGGGCCGAGACTGAAAATAAGCATCCGAGTGCTCCGGGCTGATTTTTTCTACGCGCCCCTCCATGCGCACCACGCGCTCCAGCTCAACCCAATGAAACTGCAATGCCGCCCAAGGGTTGGCAAGCAATTCTTTGCCCTTTCGACTGTCATAGTTAGTGAACCAAACCAAGCCTTGCTCATTGCAGTCCTTGACCAGCACAATGCGTGTCGAAGGGCGGCCTTCAGGCCCAACGGTTGCCAGCGTCATGGCATTGGGTTCAGGAATTTGCGCCTCAATGGCTTGCGCAAGCCATTGCTTGAAGAAAACAATCGGGTTGTCGGGGCTGGAGGCTTCATCAAGGGTGGCACGTTCATAACTTTTGCGCAGATCAGCTAAATTTTTCATTGGTCACTACTGGGGTGCTGTAAAAAATTCAAAGGGCATGCTTGCCCGTGGCCTTGCCAAAGTTGCACATT
>JBEIRS010000151.1:0-4165 GCA_040375795.1 Methylibium sp. | reverse complement strand
GTGGCCGAAGCGTGGTGTTTCGGGCCATTGGAAAAGACACTGACACTGGTATCAATATGCCCTCCACCGAATCCAGGCTGCAATGGCGGGAAGTACCAGGATTGCGGACATTTGTGAATTAAATCAATGGATCTGATATGAGACATCAATCACTTGCATCTAGTGGCTTTAGTTTGATTGAAATACTGATTGTTGTTGGGATTTTGGGTATTTTGTTGGGTATTGCACTGCCAGCCTACACCGAGTATGTCGCAAAAGGCCAACGAGCCAATGCTACCAGCACCTTGCTGCAAGCCCAACACTATAGGGAGCGCTTTTATCTCGAAAACCGCACTTATGTCAACCCTGATTTTGCCAATCGTTTTGGCAACATTCCTGCCACAGGCACCACCCACTATAACGTCACACTCAATGCATCAGCCACCTATGTGCTCACCATGACCCGTGCCAACCCGGGGCCGATGAACGGTGACCGTTGTGGTAATTTCACCCTCGATAATTTTGGTCGCAGGGCCGTCATCAATTTTGATGCGTCAAGGTGGTACGGCCCAGCTTCGGCAACACAAGCTCGAGCGTATTGCTGGCCTGGTGGTGGCTGATACCTTGGTGCGTATGCACTGCGTAGCGTTGCATCAATTCACATGGCTTGATGGCTTGCCAAATGCTGAATAAAACTTGCCTCATCCAAAATAGTGATGCCCAGATCACGCGCCTTATCAAGTTTGCTGCCAGCGTCTGTGCCGGCCAGCACAAATTTGGTTTTTTTAGATACCGAGCCACTCACCTTCCCGCCTGCTGCCTCAATCATCTCCTTGGCTTGCTCACGGCTCAAACTCGGCAGGGTGCCCGTGAGCACCCAAGTGGTTCCGACCAAAGGCTGGAGCGGATGGGTCGTCATGTTGCCTTCAGATTCTTCCCACCGAATACCAGCCGCTTGAAGTTGATAAATCACATCACAGTTATGTGCTTGGTCAAAGAAAATCCGAATACTTTGTGCTACCACGGGCCCCACATCCTTGACGGCGCGTAATTCTTCCAGACTGGCGTGCATGAGCCGGTTCAGTGAACCAAAATGGCGGGCCAAATCTTTGGCAGTGGTTTCACCCACATGCCGGATACCCAGACTGAACAAAAATCGTGACAAAGTAACGTGCTTGCTGCGGTTCAGGGCCTCGATCAAATTGTCAGCACTGCGCTGGCCCATGCGATCAAGGCCCCGCAGTGTGCGTGACTGTAAACGATAAAGATCCGCCAGAGTATGAACCAAGGCGTCTGAATCACTATCTTTGACCAATTGATCCACGAGCTTGTCTCCAAGGCCCTCAATATTCATGGCACGGCGCCCGGCAAAGTGCAAAATGGCTTGCTTACGCTGAGCCGGGCAAAATAGGCCGCCGCTGCAACGCCAGTCTGCCTCATTGTCTTCGCGCACGATGGTACTACCGCAAGCCGGGCATTGTCCGGCCAATTGTGTGTAAAGGCTGAACACCGGGCCGCGCTCCCTGGGTTCGTGGCCCGTACTGGAAACATGAGCGACGACTTGGGGAATGACGTCTCCTGCGCGCCGTACAATCACTTCATCACCGACGCGAAGGTCTTTACGGCGAATTTCATCTTCATTGTGCAAGGTGGCGTGGCTGACTGTGGTGCCCCCCACAAAGATGGGGGCGAGCTTGGCCACCGGTGTGAGTTTGCCAGTCCGGCCCACTTGAATCTCAATGCCGAGCAATCGGGTGACCATTTCCTGGGCTGGGTATTTATGAGCCACCGCCCAACGAGGCTCGCGCGATACAAAACCCAGGTCTTGCTGCAACCGCCTTGAATTGACCTTGTACACCACGCCGTCAATATCAAAGGGCAAGGCATCACGACGTGCGGCAATATGTTCATAAAAAGCCCATAAACCTTCAGGACCTTGAGAGATGATGCGCTGATCACAAACTGGCAGGCCCATTTCTTGCAAAGCATCCATCAGGCGGCTGTGGGTGCTGGGCAGAACCCAGCCTTGGACATCTCCAACGCCGTAGGCAAAAAAACTCAAGGGACGTTGCGCAGTTATTGCGGGATCAAGTTGCCTGACAGCCCCCGCTGCTGCATTGCGAGGGTTGACAAAGGTTTTTTCAGAGTGACGCCGTTGAGATTCATTCAGGGCGTCAAAGTCATCGCGACGCATATAGACCTCGCCACGCACTTCAATCACCTCAGCAAGCTGAGCTTGCACCCCACGCAAGCGCAAGGGAATTTGCCGGATAGTACGGATGTTTTGAATCACATCTTCGCCAGTTTCTCCATCACCACGGGTGGCGGCTTGAACCAGTACACCCTGTGTATAGCGAAGACTGAGTGCCAAACCGTCAAACTTCAGCTCGGCTGTATATTCGATGGGGGGATCTTGTGGTGTCAAGCCGAGTTCGCGCCGAATACGGGCATCAAAAACCCAGGCCGCACGTGCCTCGGTGTCCGTTTCAGTGCGAATTGATCGCATCGGTACCGCATGCACCACTGGAGCAAAGCCCTCAAGAGCTTGGCCCAATACCCGCTGAGTCGGGGAGTCGGGGGTGGACAACTGCGGGTGAGCCGCCTCAAGAGATTGAAGCTCCTGAAAAAGCCGGTCATATTCAGCATCGGGAATTTGAGGCTCATCAAGAACATAATAGCGATAAGCATGCTCGTTCAAGACAGAGCGAAGCTCTGCGGCACGCTGGGCAGGATCGGTAGGAAACATCTTATGCAATTGAAGCCCTATGGAATGATGCTGATCAAAAGATCAACTGAATAAGCGCCGCGCCGCCATACTTCCTGCGGCAACGCCATGCTCTTCAAGCGCAGCATAAAGCCGCTCAAGCCCCTGATCAATCGAAGCCAACCCCTCTTCATCAAGGCCGTTGCCATAGTCATCGACCAGACTGGCATCCATGACCTCAGCCAATCTACGGGCGCATTGATACCATTGCTCAAAGGCTTGCACCCGGGCTTCGGTTTGCGGTACATCAAAATGAAGGGTCAAGGCGTTCAGCACAGCCTGATTGGGGTCTTCTGCAATAGCCACCTGGGCATCAAATTGAAGCGTCAGTACCGGAGGGGCACCTGCTTCGCTAGAGGGCATGACAAGGCAACCACGGCCTCCCTTGACAAAGCCGCAATGAGCGGCACACTGCTGAATGTAGCCCAAACTCCAGCCGGTGTTACGCGCTCGCAAGTGCACTGCCAGTTGGGCATCGTGCTGGCTCGCAAACTCATCAAGTTCACGCGCACGGGCGATCACATCTGGCATATCAGGAACGTCTGCAACGCCCCCCAAAGAAAGAGACAAGGCCTCCAACTTTTGGATAAACTCAGAGTATTCGAGCTCATTGATCGGCCCACGGCGGTTGGCAAGTTGAATGGCGCCTCGAATTTCAGTGTAATGCTGGCCAAGCACGGGGTGGCCCCAATCTCGGGTACGTTCATTGAGGGCCTCTATCAGAAAAGGCTTGTTTCCTATGTGGGCTGCTGCAGGCAGATGGGCCTGCAGAACTTTTCCAGTCACCGGCCCTTCCAGGTGGATTAGAACAATGACATCAATCAAAGCATCCATTTGATCAATAACATGCTCTGTCTTGATGGTGAAAGGCGTCGGTTCCGGTACGCTTGGCAAATCATGAAGAGGAGTGGCTGCAAGAGCTTCAGAAGGATGAACTTGCAAAGACAATCCAGGGGTCTCGTACAAAGGTATAGGCTGAGCTTGACGAGAGGATTGTGTTTCAAGGGGAGAATCAATATGGTTTAAAGTGCCCGGATCTATGGCGTTTTTTTCTATGTCAAGGGGCGAGTGAACCCGGGCGATGGGTGCCGTATGCACTGAAAAAGAGCCTGGTGGTTCAGAGGCCTGTAAAACTGGCTCACGGTGTACGAGAGGGCGACGGGGTGATCGGCGGGAGGCTGTTTTATGTGATTGCCACACACTGTAAATACTCAGGCCGGCAATGAAAACCCCTCCCAAAGCGATCAAACACAGGGTTAAATCATTTAAAATCATGGAGGATTCTCAAAAATCTGGGTGGTGTATTCGTTTTGCTCAGTTCTTCAAAGAACACAGAGGCCTTGAGGCACAGGCCCTGAGTTTTTCTCTGGTCATTCGTATGATTTATGCCGCATCGGCCATTTGAATGGCCGCCTGCATGTC
>JBEIRS010000015.1:0-11703 GCA_040375795.1 Methylibium sp. | reverse complement strand
TTTCAGAATCTACTCCATTTTCTCTCATTGCTTTCGCAATTGTATAAGGCCAACCTGCTAGGCTGCCAAGGTGTAGTATTTTTTTTCCTGAAAGTTGATTATTTATTTCTTTTACTATATCGTTCATAATATCTTTAAATGGTCATTCAACAGTAACTGATTTTGCTAAATTTCTCGGCTTATCAACATCGGATCCCTTAATTAAGGCCACAGAATAAGCGAGCAATTGAAGGGCTATTACATGTAAAATCGGTGAGAGCAGGCCGTAGTGTTCGGGCAGCCTAAGCATGTGCTGCCCGTCGTCGACCTCGATCCGTGAGTCAGCATCGGCGAACACATACAGCCTCCCACCACGCGCGGAGACTTCCTTGAGGTTGGACTTGAGCTTGTCGAGCAGGGCGTCGTTGGGGGCAACGCTGATCACCGGCATGTCCTTGTCCACCAGGGCTAGCGGGCCGTGCTTGATCTCGCCGGCCGGATAGGCCTCGGCATGGATGTAGGAAATTTCCTTGAGCTTAAGCGCGCCTTCTAGGGCGATTGGGTAGTGGTGGCCGCGGCCCAGGAAGAGGGCGTGGTGCTTGTTGGCGAAGCGCTGCGCCCACTCCCTTCTCTCGGGCTCCAGGGCTAGCACTTTCTGCACGGCCACCGGCAAGTGGCGCAGCGAGACGAGATGCGCTGCCTCGTCGGCCGGGGTCAGGCGTCCGTTCTGCTTGGCGAGCGTGGCGGCGAGCAGGAACAGGGCGACGAGCTGGGTGGTGAAGGCCTTGGTGGATGCGACGCCGATTTCCGGGCCGGCCCGAGTGAGAAAGCGCAAGGCGCATTCGCGCACGATGGCGGATTCCGGCACGTTGCACAGGGCAAGGGTGCGCATCATGCCCTGTGCCTTGGCATGTTTGACTGAAGCGAGGGTGTCGGCCGTTTCGCCGTACTGGGAAATTGCCACGACCAGGGTGTCGGGGTGGGGCACGGAGACGCGGTAGCGCTATTCGCTGGCGATCTCGACGGTGCAGGGGATACCGGCGAGCTGTTCGATCCAGTAGCGGGCGACGAGGCCAGCGTGGTAGCTGGTACCGCAGGCCAGTATCAGGACCTCTTTGGCCTCTTTGAACATGGATGGGGCGTCGGCACCGAAGAGGTTGGGCGTGAGGGCCTGGGCACCGGCGATCATTTCCAGGGTCTGGGCCAGGGCCTGGGGCTGCTCGAAGATTTCTTTCTGCATGAAGTGGGCGTAGCGGCCCAGTTCTACATCGCCGGCGGAGAGACTGCTTTCGTGTTCCTCGCGGGACACTGCCGTCCCGCTGGCATCAACGATCCGCAGGCTGTCGTACCCGAGCTCGGCGACATCACCTTCTTCAAGGTAGATCATGCGCCGTGTAACTTGCAGCAGTGCCGAGGCGTCGGAGGCGGCATAGTTGCCAGTATCTGATACCCCAAGCAACAAAGGGGAGCCCTCCCGGGTAACCACAACCCTGTCTGGCTGGCTGTGCTCTATTACCGCAATGGCATACGCGCCAACCAGCCTTTTGCAGGCACTTTGTACGGCTTTGAAAAGATCGGGCTCGGTTTTCTGGATGGACTCGATCAGGTGGGCAATGCTTTCGGTATCGGTATCCGAAGTAAACTCGTAGCCTTTACCCATTAACTCATTTCTCAGGGCCTCGTAGTTCTCAATGATACCGTTATGAACGACGGCAATACTGCCGGAAACATGCGGATGGGCATTCCGCTGACTGGGCACACCATGGGTGGCCCAGCGAGTATGGGCGATTCCGGTATTCGATTCTGTGCTCGCTGAGGTGTCTTCAAGTTCAGCCACACGGCCAACCGAACGCACGCGATCAATGCCGCCATCACCGATAACGGCGAGACCAGCTGAGTTGTAACCACGATATTCGAGCTTTTTGAGCCCCTCAATCAGAACCGGGACTATGTTTCTTTTCGCTGCTGCCGCAACAATACCGCACATAATTAGGAGTTACCTTTCTGCATTGATGCCGGTTGGCTAGTGTCACATTCACTTTTCAGTGCATCAATCTCAGCCTTCAGCGCCTCGTATTCATCCATCTTGCGCTGCAGAAATTGGTGGGTAATCGCTGCTTTTTCTGCTATTCCACTTGGGGTGAGTACGTAAACATAGCCAAATTTATTTTTGGCGCTGGCAAAGTTTTTCATCTTCACCAAGCCCTTTTCCATCAGTGCTTTCAGGCAGTAGTTTATTCCGCCGACGCTGATGCCCAGTTTTTGAGCCAGTTCACGCTGGGTGATGTCGGGGTTTGCTTGCAGGATGCGCATCACCCGAAAAGAGGTGTCTTCCTGTCGTTTGGCTTGACGGCTTGTCATTCAATGAAGGGGTTGCTTCGTTACGATGGGGGGTTGAATAAATTTTTTGGCCCATCGCCCTGCAATGAGCCTGCAAGCCCAGAAAAAATGGCTTTGCCAGCAAAGCTAGTGTCTCGTTTTATCCATCTTGCCACATTCGAGCAGCATGGTCACGCCGCGCCTGTGTAAGCAAATAAATTTTTGTTAGAGATTGAACATTGTATCTGATCCGCCCTGGTCTGCGCAGGTGGGCTTTGATTGATGTCAGCGAAGGCCCGAGAACCCCCACCTGCACGGGAATCATGCTTTCGGGGCAGTTGATGGATGCTGCAACTGCGCGCAACATGACGGTGAATTTTTTAATTGCTCAAACGCCCGAGAAGCCGGGTTGCCTTCAACGTCAGGTGGTGCGCAGACTCATCATGTTGCAACAATAGGGGCCGGATTAGAACAAAGCCATGCTGAGCTTGCGCCGGTAGGAATCAAGGACAGGATCGGCAGATGCAGTCGTGACATGTCCGGCCAGTTCCAGCTTACCTTGGGTGCCTTGTCCACCTTCCGCCTTGGCCTTGACTTTGGCCACAGGTTTGCGCATAAGCTCCAAAATGGCCACATAGGTTTTGCGGGCCAGCTCTTGGTTCCAGGATTTATCGCGAATCAAAATTTCCAGCAATTCGTCCAGGGCCTGGGTGAATTGCCCGGCGGCCAGCAGGGATTGAGCCAGTTCAAAGCGCGCCTCAAAATCACGCTTATTCGCAGCGATGGCTTCATGCAGACTGTCAATGCTGCGCCCCTGTCCTGATTTTTCACCTGCGTGAAGCCAGTGTTCCAAGGCCCCAAGGCGGGCATCCATCAAAATTTTTGCTGCGGCTGGGGTCCATACTTCACGGGCAGCAGCCCACTGCTGTTGTTGCAAAAGTGCATACACATAATCTGCCCGGGCGGCCTCATCGTCAGGCTTGAGTGCCAAGGCTTCTTCGAGTTTTGAAAGGGCATCATGCATCTGGCCTTCGGCCATGAGGTGTTCGGCCTCGGCCACGTTTTCTTGGGCAGCCAGGTCATCGACACTGGGGATGTGTTTGTCAAGAAATTCACGAATTTGGGGTTCAGGTAAAGCACCAACAAACCCATCAACCGGCCTGCCTTGTTGAAAGAGAACACAAAACGGGATGCTGCGCACGCCAAACATTTGCGAAAGTTGGGCGGCGATTTGGGGTTGATCATCTGAATTGAGCTTGGCCAGTTTGAAACGCCCTTCATAGGCGATTTCGAGTTTTTCAAGAACCGGCCCCAGTGCCTTGCACGGAGCACACCAAGGGGCCCAAATGTCAAGCAAAACAGGCTGCTGAGATGAGCCTTGAACCAATTCGGTATCCAGATTTTGCAGAGTGATGTCAATCATGTTGAAAAATGGGTGATGGTTAACTAAAGGTGAAACAAGATGCAGGCACCTACAATCAGAGCGATGCTGGAGTGTGTATGAAGGGTTTTGGTTTTGCCCATCCAGGATGGATTTTGCAAAGGTGTCTTAGTCTACTCAAACAATCAAAAAAGCATGAGCATTTCAACAAATCAATTCCCCAAAAACCAATCGGCATTGGTTGGTGTCGTGATGGGTTCTGGCAGTGACTGGGAAACTCTGCGTCTTGCCACAGAGATTCTCACTGAGTTTGATATTTCTTTTGAGGCCCAGGTGCTTTCAGCGCACCGCATGCCCGATGATATGTTTGCTTACGCCGAGTCAGCGGCTGCGCGGGGCTTGCGCGCCATCATTGCCGGAGCCGGTGGTGCGGCGCATTTGCCTGGCATGTTGGCGGCAAAAACCACCGTGCCCGTGCTGGGTGTGCCTGTGGCCAGCCGTCATTTGCAAGGCGTAGACTCGTTATACTCGATTGTCCAAATGCCGAAAGGCATCCCTGTGGCCACTTTTGCCATCGGAGCCGCCGGCGCTTCAAATGCAGCCTTGTTTGCGGTGGCCATGCTGGCCACGGAGCGCCCAAGTTTGCATGCCAAGCTTGAAATGTATCGCCTTCGGCAAACTGACTTGGCCCGCGCCATGACAGCCGATTTGACCTAAACGCCGGTGGCAAAAAAGAGGGTTTTATCAGATGAATGCAGCAGATCAGGGCTTTATTCCCCCAGGAAAAACCTTGGGGGTGCTGGGAGGGGGTCAGCTTGGCCGCATGTTTGCACAGGCAGCCCAGGCAATGGGTTATGGCGTGGTTGTGCTTGATCCCGACACTTGCAGCCCTGCTGGCCTGACCGCCTATGAACAAATCACCACTCACTACGAGTCACCCCAGGGCTTGGCTCATCTGGCAGGCTGCTGCGAGGCCGTGACCACCGAGTTTGAAAATGTCCCGGCTCAGTCTTTGGCTTTATTAGCGCAACATCGGCCTGTGGCGCCTTCGGCCGCAGCAGTCAGCGTGTGCCAGGATCGTATGGCTGAAAAGGCCCATTTTCTTCGCAGTCAGGTTCCCTGTGCTTTGCATGGTTTGATTGACCGTCTTGAAGCACTTGAACAGGTCTCCGATGATCTGCTTCCGGGTATTTTGAAAACGGTACGTTGGGGCTATGACGGCAAGGGTCAGGTTCATGTACAGAATCGCCAAGAATTGGCGGCGGCCTGGTCTACCCTGGCGCAAGTTCCCTGCCTTTTGGAAAAAAAGTTGCCCTTGTTGTTTGAGATCAGTGTCATTGTGGCTCGTCAGGCGAATGGCAACATGGTGAACCTGCCTGTTCAGCATAATTTTCATCGAGACGGCATTTTGGCTGTCACCCGGGTTCCTGCCCCCGGGGTGAGCCCTGAATTGGCTGAACAAGCCGTGCAGTCAGCGCGGCGTCTTGCCATGTCCTTAAATTATGTCGGGGTTCTTTGTGTTGAGTTTTTCGTCCTCCAAGATGGCTCTCTGCTGGCCAATGAAATGGCCCCCCGTCCCCATAATTCTGGACACTACAGCATTGATGCCTGTGATATTTCTCAGTTTGAATTGCAGGTTCGAACCTTGACAAATAGCCCGTTGGTGTCCCCCAGGCTGCATTCCAGTGCGGTGATGCTCAACCTTTTGGGTGATCTTTGGTGGGTTGGGGGTGCCTTGCAAACACCCCCTTGGGATCATGTCTTGGCTTTGCCAGGTGTTCACCTTCACCTTTATGGCAAAACAGAGCCCCGTCCGGGCCGAAAAATGGGGCATTTGACCGTCACAGCCCCCCAACTTGAGCAGGCTGAAGCCGTGGCCAAAAAAGCGGCTCAATACCTTGGTTTGCCAAGTTTTTGAGGCTTGATCCCCATGATTTTAAACAGCCACTATTTTCCTCATATCGAGCAAGCAGCCCAGCGTCTGGCCAACGGTGACCTGGTGGCTTTTCCCACTGAAACCGTCTATGGTCTGGGCGCCCGGGCGGATGATGATGCCGCAGTGGCAGGTATTTTTGCAGCCAAAGGCCGGCCCAGCGATCATCCACTCATTGTGCATGTGTTAGATATCGCATCAGCCCAATCATTTGCCTCCGATTGGCCCCCTGTGGCGCAACAGCTTGCCGATGCTTTTTGGCCCGGCCCATTGACCCTGATCCTGCCTCGCCGCCAGGGCCTCGCTGGGGCTGCCGCCGGAGGGCAGTCAAGTGTCGGGCTTCGCTGCCCTGCGCATCCTGTGGCAGTGGCCCTTTTGACGGCCGCTCAACAGCGGGGGGTGATGGGCGTGGCTGCGCCCAGTGCGAATCGCTTTGGGCGGGTCAGCCCCACCACAGCACAGCATGTGGCTCAAGAGTTGACAGACACCCTTTGGGTGTTGGATGGCGGCCCTTGCCCGATTGGCATTGAATCGACAATCATCGATTGCACACGTCAGCAGCCGGTGCTGCTGCGCCCGGGGATCTTGACATCTTCTGAAATTGAATCAGTGTTGGGTCAAACTCTGGGAAAGCCAGACCAGCATGCGCCCAGAGCTTCGGGCACGCTGGAGGCTCATTATGCGCCGAGTGCCACACTGCGCCTGATGCCCCTAGAACAAATGAAATCGGCCCTTCAAATGCTGGGGGCAAGCCCTCTGAGGCTGGCGGTTTATGCGCGGTCGGCCTTGCACGACCTGCCTTTGGGGGTGCTGTTTCGACAAATGCCCAAGGAGCCAGCAGCCGCTGCCCATGAACTGTTTGCTGTATTGCGTGAATTTGATGAACTGGGGCAGCCAATCATTTGGGTTGAAGATCCGCCCCCGCAGCCATCATGGGACGGGGTACGAGACCGCCTGATGCGTGCTTCAGCAGCCTCAATGGTTGCGCAAAAATAAACACGCTCCGGTGCCATGCAGTACAAAGTCACACAGCATCCAGAATCCAAAAAAATCATGATGAGCGGCTTTGAAATTTTGGCCCATCATGAACTCAAACCGATGACGGTGACGCATTGATGCTTACCCAAACCCGAGCCAGCCGCCTGGACATGATTCGAGGTGTCGCCCTTGTCTGGATGGCGGGGTTTCATTTTTGTTTTGACTTGAGCCACTTTGGTTTGTTGCAAGCCAATTTTTACCATGACCCCTTCTGGACGATTCAACGCTCGATGATTGTCAGCAGCTTTATTTTTTGCGCGGGTATCGGGCAGGCCCTGGCAGTGAATCAGGGGCAAAATGGGTACCGATTTTGGATCAGGTGGTGGCAAATTGTGGGGTGCGCGGGTTTGGTTACCTTTGCGTCATGGTGGGTGTTCCCCCGCAGCTTGATCACTTTTGGGGTTTTGCATGGCATGGCACTGATGTTGCTCTTGACACGATTTTTGGCACTGCGCCATCTGCCAGAATCCTTTTTGTGGCTGCTGGGGTTCTTCTTTTTGTGGCTGCCCAGCGTTGCATCCCACCCTTTTTTTAATTCACAATGGACAAACTGGCTGGGGCTGGTCACGCATCGGCCTCAAACTGAAGATTATGTTCCACTGTTTCCATGGTGTGGGGTCATGATTTTCGGTTTGGCAGCTGGCCGGTGGATGATTCGCTCTCACCCAGAGGCTCTGATGGCGGCTTTACCTGCTTCGCGCATACTCCATGGGCTGGCGGTTCTGGGGCGCTGGAGCCTTTCTTTTTACATGCTTCATCAGCCCTTGATGTGGGGGCTTTTGCTCATCGCCATGGCCGCCTGACAAGGTTCAAAAACGCAGTTCAACCCGTTTGATGTGGTCGATGGGTGCTGGCATCTTGGCCTTTCGATTACCATGACAAAATGAAACCAACCTTTCCTTCGTCCTCGCACCCTATTCAAACCCTGTTTGGGTTCCATGCTGTTCGTGTCCGATGCAAAACAGCCCCTGAAACGGTTTTGGACGTTTATTTTGATTCAAGCCGCCGAGATCAACGGATGCGCGATTTTTTGCAGAAGCTAGAGAGAGCTTCTTTGCGCTTGATTCCCACCGATGATGAAACTTTGCGCAAAATGTGCGGTACATCCAGTCATCAGGGCGTGGTCGCACGCGTCAAGCCAATTCAGCTCAGTCGTTCTCTTGACGACACTCTGGATGCCTTCACAACCAGGCCATGGATGTTGCTGGTTCTCGATGGGGTTACCGATCCGCATAATCTCGGGGCTTGTCTCAGGGTAGCTGACGGTGCCGGAGCCCAAGCCGTGATTGCCCCCAAAGATCATGCGGCAGGCATCAATGCAACAGTTTCCAAAGTGGCCAGCGGTGCGGCTGAAACCGTTCCGTACTTTATGGTCACCAATTTGGCACGAACCCTCAAAGAACTTAAAGAGCGAGACATTCAAATCATCGGGACCTCAGACGATGCCGAAGAGTCACTTTTTGATTTAGACCTCACCGGCCCTGTGGCCTGGGTATTGGGGGCCGAAGGCGAGGGTATGCGTCAATTGACGCGCAAGACCTGTGATCGGCTGGTTCACCTGCCAATGTGCGGCGCTGTAGAAAGCTTAAATGTTTCTGTGGCCAGTGCAATTTGTCTTTATGAAACACTCCGCCAACGCCAAAAAGTCCAATGAGGGGTGTTGGCTGATTTTTCATTTTGAACGTTCAGACACTCTGATCATCTCTTCACAAAATGATTCTGCAACGCACACTCAAAAGTTTAACTCGCGCTGTGGGGGTGGGGGTTCATGGGGGCCGTCGGGTTGAATTGATCCTCAAGCCTGCATCAGTGAATACCGGCATCGTGTTTCGCCGCACAGACCTCCCCCAAGCGATCGACATTCCTGTTCATGCTCATGCCGTGTGTGATACTCGCTTGGCCACCACGATTTCACCCAACGGCGATCCAGGTTCGCCCAAGGTGAATACGGTGGAACACCTTCTATCTGCCTGTGCCGGGCTTGGCATTGACAATTTGATCGTGGAAATCAACGCCGAGGAGGTACCCATCCTGGATGGCTCAGCAGCCTCGTTTGTTTACCTGTTGCAAAGCTCAGGAATCCAACTCCAAGAGGCGCCCAAGCGGTTTTTGCGTATTTTGCGCTCAGTAGAGGTGCAAGAAGGCGTGGGTCGGGGTTTTAAATGGGCACGTCTTGAACCCCATCATGGCTATACCCTGAGCTTTGAAATCGATTTTGATCACCCTGCCGTCAACCAAACTGGTCAACAATTTTCTTTCAACATGGGATCAGGGCAATATCAGCGTGAAATTGCCCGCGCCCGAACCTTTGGTTTTACAAAAGACGTCGAAATGATGCGGTCTCGTGGGCTGGCCTTGGGCGGCAGCATGAGTAATGCCATCGTGATTGATGATGACAAGGTGCTAAACGCTGGGGGCTTGCGTTATGACGATGAATTTGTAAAGCATAAAATACTTGATGCCATCGGTGATTTGCATGTCGTCGGGCACCCGATTATTGGGGCTTATTCAGCTCTAAAGTCGGGGCACGCATTGAATAACAAACTGTTGCGAGCCCTTCTTTCGCAGCCTGACCATTTTGAAATCATCTCGTTTAACGATGCCAGTGACGCCCCCCCAGGGATGGCCGCACTGCCACCAGCTTGGTGACCCCTTTATACCATTTGCCTCAGGGGGATTGAGCGCCTCAATTTTCAAGCCCGAAGCACACCGCCACGCAGTGCACGCGGGGGCGCCCCATAGGGCGAATACACCGCGGGCTTTTCAGGTGGAATTAAAACTTCAATGGCGCGATCCAGGGCGGCTGTGGCGCGTGCGAGTGATTCACGTTGAGCCGCAACTTGCCCGCTCGCCTTGACCAAACGGCTACGCAAGCCCGATGACAAGGGGCCCCATTGAGCAGCTTTGGCAAAGGCCTGAATGGCCTCAGCCAGGGCTTGGTGAAGGTCAGCAGCATGCTGGTCAATGGCGGCCGCGTCTCGCCCTTGAAGGGCATGACCCAAATTGGACAATTCTTGTTCAACCAGCGAAAGAATCGCTTCCAGGGAGGCTTCTGATGGTGCAGAAGCTGAGAGGGGAGGCATGGGCAACTTCATAAAACAATCCCATATCAAACAAAGTTTTGAGGAGCTTAACGTTGAGCGCTGCTCAATAGCTCTTTGGCATTGGCAATCAATTTGTCGGCGATGACCTCTGGGTTGACACGGTAAGAGCCATCGGCCAGGGCCCTGGAGACACGGTCAACCTTGTCGGTGTCAAAATCAGCATTGGATTCATTCACCCCTTGCAATAACGAGGAGGCCGTACTCGAAATAGCCACTTGAGCGCTCGGCTCAATGGATGAACCTGCCGCTGTCGTGCTTCCAGCTTTGCTTTTTTCAGGTGCATTACTGCGGGAAGCGCTGCTGGTGGCACCGGTACCGGATAAAGGTGAATCACCTGAGGGTCCGATTTTCATGATGATCTCCAACTGAGAGGCCCAGCCTCTTCAACATAGTGAATCAATTATCGACACCTTCAAGGCCAACTTGAGAGGTTTTGATACAAAAAATACTTGCTTGGATGTGCATTTTTTGAATCCATAAGTTCCAGCTTGGCCAGATTGACAATCAGGCCCTGGAGCGATTCAGCCGTACAAAAACCACAATGGAAGGGGGCAGATGAATCAGTCAGGGGGTTGGCTGTTCAAGATCAAAGGCTTTATGCAGGGCACGTACGGCCAATTCCATGTATTTTTCGTCGATCACGACGCTGGTTTTGATTTCACTGGTGGTGATCATCTGGATATTGATGCCTTCAGTGCTCAGAACGCTGAACATTTTGCTGGCCACCCCCACGTGAGACCGCATGCCAATGCCCACAATGCTGACTTTGCAGATTTTGGGGTCACCGGTGACTTGGGCGGGACCGATTTGCGGCAACACCTTGGCTTTCAATAATTCAATTGTACGGGGGTATTCATTTCGATGAACCGTGAAGGAAAAATCGGTTTTGCCTTCATGAGATACATTTTGAATGATGACGTCAACATCAATGTTGGCCTCGGCCACGGGGCCAAGAATTTGAAAAGCGATACCGGGTTTGTCAGGAACCCCCAAAAGGCTGATTGTGGCCTCATCACGGTTGAATGCAATGCCTGACACAACGGCTTGTTCCATTTTTTCGTCTTCCTCAAAAGTAATCAGGGTGCCAGAGTTGGCTTCTTCGTGAAGGTCGATGTCCCAGGGGGTAAAACTGGAAAGCACACGCAGCGGGACACGGTACTTTCCGGCAAACTCGACCGAGCGGATTTGCAAGACCTTGGACCCAAGGCTGGCCATTTCGAGCATTTCTTCAAAACTGATGGTGTGCAACCTGCGGGCCTCAGAGACAATGCGCGGGTCGGTCGTGTAAACGCCATCAACATCAGTGTAGATTAAGCATTCATCGGCCTTCAAGGCTGCGGCAATGGCCACGGCCGAGGTGTCTGAGCCGCCTCGGCCCAGGGTGGTGATATGGCCTTGAGGGTCCACGCCTTGAAAACCCGCAATAACCACCACTTTACCCGTGGCGAGATCGGCGCGAATTCGGGCGTCGTCAATGCTTTCAATGCGGGCTTTGGTATAGGCTTGATTGGTCACGATGGGCACTTGCCAGCCGGTGTAGCTGATCGCATCCAGGCCCTCAGCTTGGAGGGCGATCGATAACAGGCCCACTGACACTTGCTCGCCTGTACTGGCAATCATGTCGAGTTCACGCTGGAGTGATGTGGTGGAGGATGCAGGAGAAAGCTCTTGGGCCAACGCAAGCAGGCGGTTGGTTTCGCCGCTCATGGCCGAGGGAACAACCACCATGTGGTGCCCTGCGCGAACCCATTTGGCGACGCGCTTGGCGACATTGCGAATGCGCTCGGTGGACCCCATGGAGGTGCCGCCGTATTTGTGAACGATGAGAGCCATCGGTGCGCGCCGCCCATGCAAGGCAGCTTTCCTGCTGAGAAAACCGACGATTTTACTCGATCGCGGCACCGGGTTTGAGGACCGGTGGCATCGCATTTGAATCAAGCACGCCCGGA
>JBEIRS010000333.1:0-1577 GCA_040375795.1 Methylibium sp. | reverse complement strand
GCAGCACTTGAAGGGGAATCCAGCTATTCGATTGGCTTGAGTGCGAATGACCAGGGCACAACAAACTCTGGAGGCAACTCAGGTCATAGCGGTCAAATTACCAGTTCTGCCAGCACAGATATTTCCGAGCAAGGTAAAACCAGCGCAGTCGCCAGTATTGTCGCCACCATCCATCAAATTATCCAAGATGTGCCAGGTTCAAGTGCTGTGCGGTCTGATGGTTCGGGACGCATCACAGTCACCACCAGTAAAGAAACGATGGCGAAAGTGCGTGAATTTATCAGGGCAGAAAATGAAGCCTTGCTGCGCCAGGCACAAATTCAATTTGATATTTACTCGATTCGATCTTCTGAGGGCAGTGAACAAGGGGTCGATTGGAATCTGGTGCTGCGATCTTTGAGTGATGCCATTGCCTTGAAGGTCAGCTCACCAACGATGCTCACCGGAGCATCGGGGGGTGAAATTGGGTTCTCAGTACTTTCACCTTCCGAAACATCATCATCCAGAGCGGTTCGCTTTGCCAATACCGCCACTATTTTAAAGTTGCTCAGCCAGCAAGGCACAGCCACTCAACACCGTCCTGTCAGCCTACTCACCTTGAACCGGCAATGGGCGAGAAAAGCATCATTGGGTTCCCAGGCTTATGTCAGTGAAACTGTGCCAGGCGCGGCGTCTGGCAGCAATGGGACTGCGGGATCTCCTGGAATCAAAACCTCCACCATCACCACAGGTGACCGCTATCTTGCCCAGCCCCACATCCTGGACAACAACACTGTGATACTCAAATTTGGTATCGGCTTGAGTTCTCTAGTGGGTCTGCCTTCTTTTGTGAGCGCGGGGCAAACGGTTCAAACCCCTGAAATTACCAACATTATTGATCAGTCCACAATTGCTCTTAAAGCGGGGCAAATTCTCGCTATCACAGGGTTGAGCCGCATTGTTCTCAATAAGCAAACACGCAGTTTGGATGAAAACATCCCCGTGGGCCTCGGTGGCAGCCAAAAATCAGAACGACAACGCGAAGATTTCATCATCTTTGTACGCCCGACAATTCTCTGAAGTTACGCCATGTTGATCGAGCGTATTGTTGCCAAAACATCGGCTGGCCCACTCCTTGGTGGACTGGATTGGCGCCCTCCATCTCATGGAGACCATTCCACGCAAGCCCTCCAGGAAGTCAAAAACCAGACCGAATCGACTCATTACACACTTTTGCAAGCCCATGGATTGACTCGCTATGGACTCTATAAAAGTCGAATTTCCGAAGAAAATCTCCATCTTCCAAAAGGAGTTTTATCAGCCGCAGCTTGTTTTGCCAATTTGGTTGGGTCTGAGGCACCCAATGCAGCTCTGGTTCTTCCTGTCGAGTTCGGAGATGATCGATCAGAGCAAAAATATTTGGTTGTGGTGCTTGAAGATGGCGTTCCTCATGTGGATGCCCTTGTCAATGAAATGTCAGCACGAGACACCATTGGCAGTGAAGAACGCCCCATGTGGGCGTTCAACCATACAAAGTACCCCAATTGTCAACTTGTCAATTTTGAGTGGCTTACTTCGGGTGCCAATAAAGCAGCTCG
>JBEIRS010000128.1:0-4702 GCA_040375795.1 Methylibium sp. | reverse complement strand
GGGATCTTGTTTTTGGGGGGCGTGAACGGTCGCATGTTTTTTTTCAGCGCCATGATTTTGATCGGCGCGTTTGTGCTCGTTATCACCTTCAGCGATGAAAAGCGCGAGCGTATCTTTGCCTACCTTGAGCCCAGGGATCCAGCTTTCGTGCAGGGAAAAGCTTATCAGTTAACCCACTCTTTGATTGCCTTCGGCCGAGGTGAAATTTGGGGTCAGGGCCTGGGGGCCTCCCTTGAAAAGCTTCACTACTTACCCGAGGCACATACTGATTTTCTGTTGGCGGTCATAGGAGAAGAGCTCGGTTTTATAGGAGTGGCAACAGTGATTGTGGCCTTCTTTTGGTTGACTCGTCGAATTTTTCATATTGGTCGCCAAGCCATCGCACTTGATCGCGTCTTTGCAGGGCTGTATGCCCAAGGAGTGGGCCTTTGGGTGGGGGGGCAAGCATTCATTAACATGGGCGTCAACCTTGGGGTATTACCCACCAAAGGGCTGACCCTTCCACTTATGAGCTACGGTGGCTCAGCACTCATCATGAATTTGATCGCCTTGGCTATTGTGTTACGTGTTGACATTGAAAATCGGCACTGCATACATGGAAGGCGAGCATGAATAATCGGCATTTGCTCATCATGGCCGCCGGAACCGGCGGGCATGTCATTCCTGGTTTGGCCCTGGCCTCTGAAATGCAGCGTCGTGGCTGGCAACTCAGCTGGTTGGGCACCTCCCACGGCATCGAGAATAAGCTGGTGCCACCCAGCCAAATTCCTCTGTATCGACTGTCTTTCAGTGGCATGCGAGGAAAAGGTTGGCGTCATACTTTCCTGGGCGGCTTGAAATTACTTGCGGCCTTCTGGAGCAGCTGGCGCTTGATCCGTCAACTGCGTCCCAGCGTGGTGTTGGGCATGGGTGGTTATGTGTGCTTACCCGGTGGCCTGATGGCTCGTTTTTTGGGCAAGCCACTGGTTCTTGTCAATGCTGATGCTGCCTTGCTCTTGAGCCACAAAGCCTTGCTGCCCTTTGCTCAGCGTATCACTTTTGGTTTTGATGGCAAGGGGCTGGCCAACCTCCCTCGTGCCAAGGTCACGGGTAACCCGGTGCGGGCCAATATTGAGGCTGTACCACACCCTGTTCAGCGCTTCAAGGGGCGCACTGGGCCTTTGCGTTTGTTGGTCGTGGGTGGCAGCCTTGGTGCCCAGGCTCTGAACACCTGCCTGCCACAAGCCTTGGCTTTGATGCCTCCAGCTCAGCGCCCATCGGTCATTCACCAAACGGGGGCGACGCATTTCGAGGCCGTTCAGTCCGGCTATACGCAACGTGGGGTGTCCGCCACAGTACTCCCTTTTATTGACGATATGGCCGGGCAGTTGGCTCAATGTGATTTGATCATTTGTCGTGCAGGGGCCATGACAGTCAGTGAACTGTGCGCCGCGGGGGTGGCTTCTTTGCTGGTTCCCTTGGTGCTGCGCACCACCTCCCACCAAGCAGACAATGCCGAGTGGATGGCGGCTCACCAAGCAGCGATCCACTTACCCCAAGCCAAACTTCAGCCCCAAGATCTCGCTGATCAATTACAAGCTCTGGAACGCCCTCAATTGTTGGCGATGGCCACACAAGCACGCAGCCTATCTAGGCCCCACGCAACAGCCAGGGTGGCCGATGAAATCGAACAATTATCATCTCTATGAAGCACGCTGTAAAACACATTCATTTTGTAGGCGTTGGCGGTGCTGGCATGAGTGGCATTGCTGAAATTTTGCATAACCTGGGTTATCGGGTGTCTGGGTCTGACTTGCTCGAAAGTGCAAGCACTCAGCGCTTGGCTGGTCTGGGTATTCGTATTTTAATCGGCCATGATTCCCAATTTATTCAGGGTGCCGAAGCAATTGTGGTGTCTTCAGCGGTCAAATCAGACAACCCTGAAGTGACTGCCGCACGCGCCAAGCGTATCCCAATTGTTCCTCGGGCCGTGATGCTGGCCGAATTGATGCGCCTCAAGCGTGGCATTGCGATTGCCGGCTCACACGGGAAAACCACCACGACCAGCCTTGTGACCAGTGTCTTGGCAGAAGCGGGCGTGGACCCCACCTTTGTCATTGGCGGCAAGCTCAATTCTGCGGGGGCCCACTCGAGGTTAGGGCAGGGTGATTATATTGTTGTCGAGGCAGATGAATCAGATGCTTCTTTTCTCAACCTGATGCCCGTGATGGCTGTTATCACAAACATTGATGCCGACCATATGGAAACCTACGGGCATGATTTTGCCCGCTTGAAGCAGGCTTTCATTGATTTTATTCATCGTTTGCCATTTTACGGAGCCAGTGTGCTCTGTACCGATGACCCTGGGGTTCGCTCGATTTTGCCCATGATTTCCCGGCCCATTGTCAGTTATGGCGTCCATGATGATGCGATGGTGCGTGCTGTGAATTTGCGTTCGGACGGCAGCCAAATGTACTTTGATGTCTTGCGTCGCAATGGCGATATTTTGCCTGATCTGCATGTGCGCCTGAACCTGCCGGGGCAGCACAATGTGCTCAATGCCTTGGCAGCCATTGCAGTGGCCACTGAATTGGAATTGCCAGATGATGCCATCATCAAAGGTTTGGCAGAATTTCGTGGCGTTGGGCGCCGATTTCAACCTTATGGGGATGTACCTGCCTTGAGTGGTGGCCATTTCACCTTGATCGACGATTATGGCCACCATCCTGCTGAGATGGCTGCCACTTTGGCGGCTGCACGTGGTGCTTTTCCAGGACGCCGTCTGGTTTTGGCGTTTCAACCGCATCGCTATACACGTACCCGAGATTGTTTTGAAGACTTCGTGAAAGTCATGGGCAGTGCAGATGCTCTTTTGCTGGCCGAGGTCTATCCTGCTGGAGAACCCCCTCTGGTCGCTGCTGATGGCCGAAGTTTGGCACGTGCCTTGCGTGTGGCGGGCAAAGTCGACCCTGTTTTTGTTGATCCCATTGAGGATATGCCTGAGGCGATTGTTCAATATGCTCAGGCTGGGGATGTCGTCATTTCCATGGGGGCTGGCTCCATTGGTGGTGTGCCGGCCCTGGTCGTTGAAAAAATGTCTGGTTTGTGAAAGAAGACGCATGAATCTGAACAACATCACTCCTTCTGATATAGGCAAAGTGGCGGTATTGATGGGGGGGTCCTCCGCCGAACGTAATATTTCCCTGATGTCTGGCGAGGGTGTGCTCAAAGCACTGCTTTCGCAAGGGGTTGATGCTCACCCCTTTGACCCTGCGGAGCGTGAAATGTCTGATTTGCGTCGGGCAGGTTTTAATCGTTGCTTCATTGCGCTGCATGGCCGTCATGGCGAAGATGGCACAGTGCAGGGGGCACTTGAGCTCATGGCCATTCCTTATACGGGTTCAGGCGTCATGGCATCCTCAGTGGCCATGGACAAGGTCATGACCAAGCGTATCTGGCTGGCTGAAAATTTGCCTACGCCCCCCCATGCCTGGCTTGAGCCAGATAAGCAAAGCATTGAATGCATTGAACAGGTGGTGTATCAACTCGGGCTGCCCTTGATCGTCAAGCCCCCTCGCGAGGGATCCTCGATTGGGGTCACGAAGGTCACGCAAGCTGATCAACTGCTTGATGCAGTTCGTTTGGCGGCCCAATATGATCCTGATGTGCTGTGCGAAGCCTTCCTTGATGGTTTGGAAGTCACTTGCCCAGTCTTGGGCCATGGCAGCCAGGCCCGGGCCCTGCCGGTCATTCGCATCGCAGCCCCCGAAGGAGCCTATGATTATCGTAACAAATACTTTACTGATGAGGTCAAATATCACTGCCCCAGCGGTTTGCCCGAGGCACTGGAGCGCGATATTCAAAGCATTGTTCTCGCGGCTTACCGATCCCTCGGGTGTCGAGGGTGGGGGCGAGCAGATCTGATGATCCGTCAATCAGACCACCAGCCTTTTTTGCTTGAAATGAATACATCCCCCGGGATGACCTCTCATTCACTGGTACCGATGTCCGCATGCGCGGCCGGTATAGGCTATGAAGAATTGTGCCTGCATCTTTTGTTAAATGCAGCCCTTGACACCCCCGAAACCCATACAGCGCCCCTCATTTAACAGCGTCAAAAGCTCTGCCATGCTTGTCACTGCCTCCATTCAACTGCCTGCGTCCAACCTGCCATCGGACATTCGCTGGATGAACGCTTTGGCCAAAGTATTTCTCAGTATTGTGCTTTTGGGGCTGTTTGCAGGCGGCCTGGCATGGTTCATTCAGCGACCTTATTTTTCGCTGAGCAGCATTACAGTCGATGGCGACGTTGAGCATACCAGCGTCGCTGCCATTCGAACTCATGTAGCCCCTCGCTTGATGGGCAATTTTTTCACCATGGATCTCCAGGTGGCTCAGGAAATTTTTGAGTCTGTTCCTTGGGTCCGCCGTGCAGCCTTGCGCCGTGTGTGGCCCAATCGTTTAGAAGTGCATCTCCAAGAACATCAGCCCGCTGCATTATGGTCTCAAGATGATGACACCCAAGCAGACAAACTGGTCAATCACTATGGTGAAGTCTTTGAAGCCAATCTCGGAGATGTGGAAGACAAAGACCTCCCGATCCTCGTGGGCCCCAAGGGCTCATCCCGTCATATGCTATTGATGTTACAAAGGCCGACCACGGTCATGCAATCAATGCAGTCTCCGATTAGCCAATTGGTTTTCACCAGTCGGGGCTCATGGC
>JBEIRS010000242.1:0-2698 GCA_040375795.1 Methylibium sp. | reverse complement strand
TTTTTCAGGGCTTTTCTTCTAAAGCGTATCGGCCCACAGCCGAAAAAATCAAGGCTTTGGCAGATTTTCTTTGCAAAAATGCTGGCTAATCTGTCAAGAAAAGCGCAGATTAGAGGCTAATTCTTGGGCCTGGGGGTTACCCTGAGCGCCTGTTCAAGGCCCATGTGGAGCCCCCATGTGTTGAACCCTCAATCAGCGGGCGTGAGCTTGGCCATACTGAGCGCCAGCCACTTTGTGCCATGCCGGCCAAATTTGACCTGGGCACGGGCGTCGGTGCCCACCCCTTCGAGGGTCAAAATGATTCCTTCACCAAACTTGGTATGAAAAACATTTTGCCCCGTTTTAAATGGATGGTCACATGCCCGGGGTGTTGAATGGTGCAACCCAATCCGGCTGGGTAGTGGGTGTGCATGCCCTGCACTGAACCGGGGCGTTAAACCCACCTGAGTTGACCAAGCGTCATGAGTGTCGCGTCGAAAACCTGAGCCAAAGCCTTGGCTGCGAGCGGTCAGCCAGCGCAGGGCGGACTCAGGCAGCTCATCAAAGAAACGGCTTTTGAGGTTATAGCGTGTTTGGCCATGCAAAATTCGTGTTTGACTAAAACTCAGGTAGAGGCGTTTTCGGGCGCGAGTCATGGCCACGTACATCAGCCGTCGCTCCTCCTCCAGGCCGTCAGCGCTGGCACTGCTGTTTTCGTGTGGAAAAAGCCCCTCTTCGAGACCGGTCATGAATACGGCGTCAAATTCGAGGCCTTTGGCCGCGTGAACTGTCATGAGCTGAATGGCCTCCTGGCCTGTCTGAGCCTGGTTGTCTCCAGCTTCCAGAGAGGCATGCGCCAAAAAGGCAGACAAGGGGGATAGGATTTCACCCGTATCGGCGTCAGGCCCCCCCCTGGGGTGAGCTTGGTGTTTTGTATTTCCGGGCGCCGAAAAAGGTGCTGTGTCCAAGGGACTGGCCATGGCACTTTGGCCAAAACCTTCCTGAATCACAAAGGCTTCAGCCGCATTGATCAGTTCTTCGAGGTTTTCGAGGCGGTCTTTGCCCTCTTTGTCAGTTTTATAAAAATCAATCAAGCCACTGGCATGCAGTATGTACTCGATGATTTCACGTAGCGTCAAGCCTTGGGTGGCCTGACGCATATGCGAAATCAATTCCATGAAGGCATTCAGGTTGGCACCAGATTTTCCGCCCACGGCTGACACACTTTGAGCCAAGCTGGTGCCATTCGCCCGGGCGATGCCTTGCAGTTGCTCAAGGGTGCGCAGCCCGATACCCCGCACCGGAAAATTGACGACGCGCAAAAAACTGGTGTCATCATGGATGTTTTCAAGCAAGCGTAGATAACTTAGGGCATGTTTCACTTCAGCCCGTTCAAAAAACCGCAGCCCCCCATAGACCTTGTAGGGCAGCTTGGCATTGAAAAGGGCACTTTCAAGCACACGGCTCTGGGCATTGCTGCGATACAGCACGGCCATCTCATGCAGAGCCATGCCCTCACGTCGCAACTGCTGGGCTTCTTCGAGCAACCATTGTGCCTCGGCAAAATCACTGGTGGCTTCCATGACTCGCACAGGTTCGCCCTGGCCTGCATCAGTGATCAGGTTCTTGCCAAGGCGCTTACTGTTATGCGCGATCAGGTGATTGGCTGCATCCAGAATATGACCATGGCTGCGGTAATTGCGTTCAAGTTTAATCAGGTGTTGAACCTTGAATTCACGCTCAAAGTCACTCATATTGCCAACCTGAGCCCCACGGAAGGCATAGATGCTTTGGTCGTCGTCCCCGACGGCCAGCACCGCGGCTGCATCGGCTTGGCCGGGGCCTGCAAACATTTTGAGCCAGGCGTATTGCAATCGATTGGTATCTTGAAATTCATCAACCAAAATGTGCCTGAAGCGTTGCTGGTAATGAGCCCGTAACGGCGGCTGATCGCGCAGTAATTCATAGCTGCGCAACAGCAGCTCGGCAAAGTCGAGTACCCCCTCGCGTTGACACTGGGCTTCATAGGCTTGATAAACCTCCACCATCACCCGTGTGGGCTCATCACGCACAGGAATATCGTGCGGGCGCCGGCCTTCTTCTTTCGCTCCAGCAATCCACCAGGTCAAGGCTTTGGGGGCATAGCGTTGCTCGTCCAGATTCATGGATTTCATGATGCGCTTGACCGCAGAGAGCTGGTCGGCGCTGTCGAGAATTTGAAATGTTTGGGGCAGATTGGCGAGCTTCCAGTGGGCGCGCAGCAGGCGGTGGCACAGCCCATGAAAGGTGCCAATCCACATTGATCGCACTGGCAAAGGCAGCATCGCCTCCAGGCGGCTGAGCATTTCTTTGGCCGCTTTGTTGGTAAAAGTGACGGCCATGATGCCAAAGGGAGACACCTGGCCGGTTTGAATCAACCAGGCCATGCGGGTTGTGAGCACCCGGGTTTTCCCTGAGCCGGCACCAGCCAAAATCAAGGCCGATTCAGCCGGCAGTGTCACGGCCAAGTGCTGTTCTTTGTTCAGGTTGCGCAACAGAGTGGCTACCGTAGCAAGGTTGGTGGGGGTATCAATCAATAAAGGATTCATCCTTCCATTTTACTGATATAAGAGATTTGGCCGTCCTTTCTGCTACATTGGCCCTCGTTCGCGTCGAGCGGCTTGATGCCGCTCCCGATGGTTGCAAATTTCCAATTCCCAGACCAACCCCTTAGGAGGTT
>JBEIRS010000285.1:0-2099 GCA_040375795.1 Methylibium sp. | reverse complement strand
CATGAATATGCAGGTTTGATCATGCGCGTGATGGAGTGCTTCGACTCAGCGGATGCATCCGACCATACGCAGTATGACGGGCTGCCGTATGCCTATCAACACCGTATCATCCCTCAAGGAACCGCTGTGCATCGAGAGCCGCCATGCAGCCGCTGCCAGCGCTTGTGATGGCTTGACGATAAATATGGTCTTGAACATCGCCAGCAGCAAAAACCCCAGGCACACTGGTCATGGTGGCAAAACCATTGAGCCCTCCACGGGTCACGATGTAGCCGTTTTTTATCTCAAGTTGGCCCTCAAAAATTTGAGTGTTTGGCTGATGTCCAATGGCAATGAAACAACCCTTGAGTGCCAGATCTGAGGTTTGACCAGACAGGCTGTTTTTAATGCGAACACCATTGACGCCGCTTTCATCACCCAAAACTTCATCCAGGGTACTCCAGAGATGCAGATCCACCTTGCCCGTCGATACTTTGTGATGGAGTTTATCAATCAGGATGGCTTCGGCCTTGAATTTATCCCGTCGGTGAATGAGATGTACTTTGTGCGCAATATTAGAAAGGTACAGTGTTTCCTCGACTGCAGTGTTTCCGCCTCCCACGACACACACCGTTTCATCCCGATAGAAAAAGCCATCGCAAGTGGCGCAGCCACTCACGCCTCGCCCCATGAAAGCTTGCTCTGAGGGCAGGCCAAGATATTTGGCAGAGGCCCCTGTGGCGATGATGAGCGCATCGCAGGTGTAATGCCCGCTATCGCCCTGGAGGCTGAATGGACGTTTGGAAAAATCAACCTGGCGAATATGGTCAAACACAATTTGGGTGTTGAAGCGTTCGGCATGTTGCTGAAAACGCTGCATCAGATCCGGCCCGAGCACGCCTTGGGCATCTGCTGGCCAGTTGTCAACTTCAGTGGTTGTCATGAGTTGTCCGCCTGGATCCATGCCGCTCAAGAGCAGGGGTTGCAAGTTGGCGCGGGCAGCATATACCGCAGCGGTGTAGCCAGCAGGGCCAGAGCCCAAAATCAGAATCTGGGCATGTTGTGAGGAGCTTGTCATGGAAAAAAATTACGAAAAATGAGAGGTTAATCGGTGCGAAAAAAGTTTGACGTTCTTAGGCTGAGCTCTCCCTGGATGATTCTTTGGATATTGCGACTGCGCGCAGCATGAGGATGTGGTTGTCATTTCACGCTTGTTGCGGAATTCAGATTCGTATTTTGGATGCTGCAGTTGCCAGGATTGAAGTTTTTGAGGGAGCTTCAATTGAAAAGCAAGTTTTTTTGAAGAGCTTTAGCAAAAAGATAGTGTCTTTTTGACCCCCATCAAAATGCCTCATTGTGTCAATACATAGTCAAAATATGAGCACAAGTAGGCGTGATTTTTTGGTAAGTCTGCTGAGTTTGATGCCCCTGACCCTTGATCAAGCAGGGTTTGGGCGTTCTGGGAACAAGATTTTCGGTGACTTTATTTGCGATCATTTCAAGAGACATGAAAGGGGTTTCCAATGGCCATGTTATCTAACTTGGATCTGATTCGACGTGTACCGCTTTTTTCTATGCTGACCCATGAGCAGGCACAGGGAATTGCTGACAGTGTAGTCAAGCGGCGGTTTCGCAGAGGCGAGATCATTGTGGAACATGGACGCAAATCAAATGCCTTGTTTATTCTCTTGACGGGGCGTGCCCGTGTTTTAACGGCGGATGCCCGCGGGCGCGAAGTTATTTTGGCTGTGTTACAGTCAGGGGATTATGTGGGTGAAATGAGCCTGATTGATCAAGAGCCTCATTCAGCCACGGTGCGTGCCGAGGTGCAAACAGATATGTTAACCTTGGGTCGGGCTGAATTTGCCCGCTGCCTGCCTGAAAATTCCAGCTTATCTTATGCCATCATGCGGGGTTTGGTGGCGCGTTTGCGCAGCGCTGACCGGCAGATTGAGTCTTTGGCTCTTCTGGATGTTTATGGTCGGGTTGCGCGCACCTTGCTGGATATGGCCGAAGACGAAGGTGAAATGAAAATTATCCGCAATAAAGTTTCACGTCAAGACCTTGCCAAGGTTGTCGGGGCCTCTCGGGAAATGGTCAGTCGGGTCATGAAAGATCTG
>JBEIRS010000117.1:0-5198 GCA_040375795.1 Methylibium sp. | reverse complement strand
GAGTCATCAAAGCGGCGCTCAGGATGAGCATGCCCAGCCAGCCACTCCCAGTGAAGAGAAGACCGATGGGCCTCAAATAAGGCCTCCGCGCTGATGATGGTCGGCTTCACACGCGAAGGCTTGAGTGCAGGGGGTTCACCATCAAGCCACCGATTTTAAAGGAGCCCATTTGGAAATCAATTCGTGCACCTGCTCTGCACTTGGCTCTGTTTTGAGGCGTTCGCGAAAATCACGGTCACTCAACATTTCCGCAATTTCAGAAAGAATTTCAAGGTGACGCTGAGTGGCCACTTCAGGAACCAATAAAAAAATCATCAGCCTGACAGGCTCATCGTCTGGGGCATCAAAAGGAATGGGCGACTGAACACGAATAACGGCCGCCAAGGGGTTTTTCAAACCTTTGATGCGACCATGAGGCATTGCCACCCCATGCCCCAAACCCGTAGAGCCCAAACGTTCCCGGGCAAACAGATTGTCAGTGACGGTGGGCCTTGCCACGGCATGCTGGTTTTCAAAAACAAGCCCAGCGTGCTCAAAAGCGCGCTTCTTGCTTGTCGCATCCACATCGATCAAAACATTATTGATTGGCAAAATAGCAGCAAGACGGTTCATCAGTAATCCAGATGAGACAACACCACATTCAGCACGGGAACCAGATTGTGACATCATGATGCCCACTTTTTCAACATCTGACAGGGGATACCCCTGCCCTAACATGAAAGAATTGTGCACTGACTCACCCCCACTCAACATAAAATATCTTAAAAAACTGCTAAAAATTGATATGGGTTGCCTGAGTTTTTGACAGAGCATTGGCTGTCAAGTCAAGCCAACCCGACACAAGCCCCGAGTGTCCAGTGTCTAGTTGCATCTTGCTGACAAAGATCGAACCATCATTGCACATCCTCCTGGCACTAAACTTGTCGTACATTTCGAAAAGGCTCTCAATGACTTTCAAGTTTTCCTTTTCCAACACCCTGATGCCAGGGGTATGTCTGATTTTTTCTAGTCTTGTACTTGCTGCGCCCGAGGAAAAAACTCAGGCCCACGCACTGCCCACTGAGCTTCGCTTCACGTCAATCTTCAAAAATTACAAGGGCTATACCGATCAAGCAGTGCAGTCTTGGCAAGGTGCCATTGAGCGCGTGGGTCAAATCGGTGGCTGGCATGCATATGCCAAGGAAATGGCAGATCAACCCGCTGCGAATACCTCACCCACGGCCCATCCTCACCCAGCACCTGATAATGAAACCAAGCCATGACGCACCTGGCTCAGGCTGGTGGCCTAAAATTGACAGCGGCTTTACTTGGTCTTGCTGTCTTGTCTGGCTGCGCCAGCGTCAGCCTTGAACAAAACTTAGATCGCGTCAATCAGGAAATTATTGGTTTTTCTGGTGAAAAATTGCAACTGGCGCGGAACGCATTTGAACGCAAAGAGCAAGAACAGGCCGCCTTACAAGAACTAAAGTCCCCCTTGGGACCCCAGGAAGCCGTCAAGCTGGCGTTGCTCAACAGCGCCGCCCTCCAATCATTACTGGCGCAAGGATGGGCTGATGCCGCGATGGGGGCGCAAAGTGGGCGCATACCTCACCCCGTGTTAAGCTTTGAACGAATGATCAAAGGCGATGAACTTGAAATAGGGCGAGCATTGTCGGTGGGGCTGCTTGACGTTTTGACCCTGCCAGCACGTCAGAATTTGGCGCGACAGCGAATCGAGCAGGCACAATTGCAGCTCACGGCTCAGGTGATTGATCACATCACGCGCGTGCGTCAAGCTTGGATTTGCGCTGTTGCAGCGCAACAAAAATTCCATTATGCGCAGCAGATTTTTGAAGCAGCAGAAGCCAGTGCTGAATTGGCTCGACGCTTGCAGTCGGTCGGGAACTTCAATCGACTCCACCGCGCCCGTGAGCAAGCTTTTTATGCAGACGCTGCCACCCGCTTGGCAACTGCCCAACATCAAGTCACATCAACCAAAGAAGAGTTGATTCGACTGATTGGTCTGGATGATACTCAGATGACCATGCTGACATTACCGCAGCGCTTGCCTGATGTACCCAAAGACGCATTGGATGCCCCTGCTATCGGTCGCATGGCCACAAAAACTCGTCTAGACATTCAACTGGCCCTCCATGCCCTCAACATGGCAGCAAAGGCCCAGGGCATCAATCAAATCAAAAGTTTGACTGATTTTGATCTGATTGCCCGACGTCACACCACCTTTGACAACACAGCCGGTCACAGGAGTACCGCCCGAGGTTTTGAGGTCGATATCCGATTGCCAATTTTCGATTGGGGGGACATGCAACGTAGTGAATGGGATGCCCGCACCCTGGCGGCAGCCCACCAGCTTGAGGCGACTGTGCGATCAGCGGGCTCCAAGCTGAGAGAGAATTATTCGGCATACAGAACAGCCCATGACATTGCCCGCCATCACCGCGATGAATTAATTCCCGTCCGAAAGGTCATTTCAGAAGAAAACCAGCTCAGATACAACGGAATGATCATCGGTGTATTCGAGTTGTTGGCTGACGCAAGGGATCAAATTAGCACAGTCATCGCCGCCATCAACGCTGAGGAACATTTTTGGTTGGCTGACGCCGCATTGAAAGCATCGTTGATTGGCAGGCCAATAACAACGTCCATGGCCACGGTGCCCGTAGCAGTGAATACCGAAACACCCAGTCATTCATCGAAAGATGGTCTCAAATGACATCAAGACGACATTTTTTTAAGTTTGCTGGAATCGCTGGCGGTGCAGCCGCAGCCAGTTTAGTCAGCCGCTCGGTGATGGCAGGATTGCCTGAGCCGGTGATCCAAGATTCACCCCAGACCATGGCGCCCCTGGTTCCCAAGACGGGGCACCCTTACAACCCCGTCGTCACGTTGAACGGATGGACTCTGCCATGGCGTATGAACCAGGGAGTAAAAGAATTTCATTTGCTTGCTGAGCCCGTGGTTCGCGAGATGGCGCCCGGCTTTAAAGCCCACCTTTGGGGCTACAACGGCCAAAGCCCAGGACCCACCATTGAGGTCGTTGAGGGAGATCGGGTTCGAATTTTTGTCACCAACAAACTCCCTGAACATACCAGCATTCATTGGCATGGCCAAAGATTACCCAATGGAATGGATGGTGTCGCAGGTTTAAATCAACCTGCCATCTCACCAGGAAAAACGTTCGTTTATGAATTTGTCGCCAGACGCCCCGGAACATTTATGTACCACCCACACGCGGACGAGATGACGCAGATGGCCATGGGCATGATGGGTTTTTGGGTGACACATCCAAAAACCAAGCACTCCCTGATTGATGAAGTCAACCGGGATTTTTGTTTTCTTCTCAGCGCTTACGACATTGACCCTGGCAGCTATACGCCAAAAATCATGACCATGTTGGATTTTAATTTATGGAGTTGGAATAGCCGAATTTTTCCCGGCATTGACTCACTCAATGTCCGCCTCAATGACAAAGTGCGTATCCGCATTGGCAATTTGACAATGACCAACCATCCAATTCATTTACATGGACATGAATTTCTGGTGACGGGTACCGATGGAGGTCCAACACCTCACAGCACGCGATGGCATGAAGTCACAACAGATATCGCGGTTGGACAAATGCGCCAGATTGAATTCCTGGCAGATGAAGAGGGAGATTGGGCTTTCCATTGCCATAAAAGTCATCACACCATGAATGCCATGGGCCATGACGTACCAACGCTGATCGGCGTTGACCACTCAGGAATAGCCAAAAAAATTAACCAATTGATCCCAGAATATATGGTGATGGGTGAGCGTGGAATGGCTGATATGGCTGAAATGGAAATGCCTTTACCAGAAAACACGGCTCCAATGATGACGGGAGAAGGCCCGTTTGGCTCCGTCGAAATGGGAGGCATGTTCAGCGTGTTAAAGGTTCGCAAAGATCAACAACCTGGAGACTATCAAGATCCAGGATGGTTTAAACATCCGAGCGGTACGATCGCGTACGAATACACAGGGCCACTCACTGAACCGGCCCGTTTTAAAGCCGAGGGTGGCCAGTCCATGTCTCGAACTCAACAGCCTAAAACCACAACGGTGGTTCGGGTGCGAAAGCCTGGCGCACACCATTCTCATTGAGGGGTTGCATCGGTGCCCCCATCATGCACGTATTCTGACAATCACTGAGGTTCAGCGGCATCTTCAAAAATACTGTTCTCCAATCCGTATTTGATCAATGCGGCCATGCTGGAGATCTGCATTTTTTCGAGGATCCGAGCTTTATGAGTACTGACGGTTTTGATGGAGAGGTGAAGTTTTTCAGCAATGTCGGTCATACGATGCCCGAGCATGATTTGTCGAAACACTTCAAATTCACGATCACTGAGCTTTTCATGCGGGGAGGCCTCATTGAAGCCGTTCAAACCCATGGCCAGTTGCTCGGCCATGGAAGAAGTGACATAGCCTCCACCTCGCGCCACCTTGCGAATAGCGGACGTCAATTCGTCTGCGGCGCTGTCTTTGGTAAGGTAACCATTGGCTCCACAGCGAAAGGCACGCATGGCATATTGGCGTTCTGCGTGCATAGTGACCACCAAAATACCCGTTTGTGGAAAATCAGATTTTACCCGCTTGATCAATTCCATGCCCGGCATCCCAGGCATCGAGACATCGAGTAAAGCCACATCCACCGGTTTTTCACGCAATAACTTGAGCAGCTGGTGGCCGCTTTCAGTCTCACCCACCACATTGATTCCTGAGGAATTTTCAAGCATTCGCCTCAAACCTTCTCGCATCAGCTGGTGATCATCAGCCAGTGCGACCCGGATGTTGAATGTACTGAATGTGGAAGTTAAGGTAGTCTGGTTCATGTTGTATGCTGAGTTTGTTCTCTACTTTGACATAGCAGAGGATGCAACGAAGAGGTCAACGCATCCTGAATCACTCGCGCCCATGGCAGCCGGACTTCAAGCTGACAACCACCTTCAGTCCGGTTTTTGATGTCACTGATACCGCCCAAAATACGCGCTCGTTCCCGGATACCAGCCAAGCCCCAAGAACCGTTCTTTTCGGTATCGGCCGGTAAAAAACCATCGCCATCATCTTCGACCCGAATCACCATATCGTCTGCTTCCTGGTACAGATCAATACAGCCATGACGAGCTTGTGCATGACGTGACATATTGGTGAGGGCTTCTTGAACAATTCGGTAAATG
>JBEIRS010000369.1:0-1153 GCA_040375795.1 Methylibium sp. | reverse complement strand
GGCTGATGCGCTTTTGAATCGCATCACGAGCCATCAGGCCCCGGGCTCGTTTGGCATAAAAACTGATGACTTTGTAGGCTGAACCCTTCCAGTCTTCAAAAATCATGTCGAGTACAGGAACTTTCAGGGCTTTGCGGCCAACAGCTTTGAAATATTCCTGCGATGCCAGGTTGATGATGCAGGGTGCTGCCTCGCTGGAGAGGCGATCATTGAGGGTCTCGGCCAAGGTTTCGCCCCAGAATTCATACAAATTTTTTCCGCGTGAAGTATGCAAGGCCGTTCCCATTTCGAGGCGATAGGGCTGCATCGGATCGAGTGGCCTGAGCAGGCCATATAAACCACTGAGAATCACCAAGTGTTGTTGGGCCCAGTCCAGGTCGGCAGCGTCAAGTGAGGCAGCATCCAGGCCTTCATAAACGTCGCCATTGAAAGCCAAGAGGGCTGGCTTGCTATTGGCTTCAGTGAATACCGGGCTCCATTGGTGGTAGCGTTCGAGATTGAGTTCAGCCAACGCGGGCGAAAGGTCCATCAGATGACACAATTGCTCTTTGGAATATGTCCTGAGGTATTGAATCAGTGTGGCTGACTGCTGAATAAAATCAGGGGTGCTGCGGGCGGCCACCGGTGTGGGGGTATCGTAATTCAGTGTTTTTGCCGGGGATAGAAGAAAAATCATGGGAAAAATCAAAAAGAGATATTAAACAATGAATTTAAAGTGACCCTGCTCCTCAAAACTGTAGACCTTGGCACCCCTCAAATCCAGTGTCTCGCTGCATCAATCTTGCTGCATTCGAGTGGTCTTGCGTGCAGGGCGCCAGGCTGCTAACTAGAGCGTCTGTTTCGTAGGTTGAAGGCTTCATGCGCATCTTCACTCGCTTCGAAAAACTCGACGTGATGTTTATCGGCTTCATTACGTTCACCTTGATCATCGAAGCCCTTCGGTTGCGTTAATACGCCCTAGACACTAGACCGTCGTCAGGTTCTACAAGCAGGTGATTCAGAGCATTTAGCTGATCATCGGCAAACAGGTCAATCTTGATGGCGCGGTGGTTCTTTATGGCGCTCAGCTTGCTTGGGTTTCAGTGACGCAAAATTTTAATCGGCTCGCGTGGGGGATGGGAAGTTTTTCGAGGTGCCCTATTTTGAAAGCTAT
>JBEIRS010000007.1:0-15706 GCA_040375795.1 Methylibium sp. | reverse complement strand
GCTCAACAGGTACACCGAGAGCACTTTTTGGCCAATCAGGTTCAGCTCTCAACCTTGCTCTCAATCAAAACCGGGGGATGTCCTGAGGATTGCGCTTATTGCCCTCAATCGGTTCATTAAACAGCCGCGGAGGTGACCAGCCGCGCTTTGCATGATCTGCACAAGCTCTTGGAAGCGCGGCATGAGCACATCGCCGGCAAGGCGCTCAAGAGTGGGCTCACGGGAAATCATGGTTGCTTCTCCAAAAGAGTTTGCCATGGATTGTAGAAGCAGTGGCCTCTTGGATGGTTGAATTATTTCTTCATGCCAAAAGCTCTCGCCATACCGAGCCGCCTATTGCCTGCGCTAATGGCACACTTTTGCTCTTGTGATCACACCATCTGGCAGATCGTCTGACGTTATAAAACGCTCTCTCGATGCGGCGCGCAGTCACAGCATTCTAAAAGTCCGCCCGCGCAATCCCTACAACAGCCCCCCATTCAAGGGCCTGGCCGTTGACATCGGGCCGGGGGGCACTACACTGACGTCAACCTTCTCCGCATTCCCACTCCAGTAGGAATTGATCAATCGCTTTCTGGCATGACAGAGGGTGGCCATGGCTTGTTTGGCTGCGCTCCAGCCGATTCTTGGGGGGGTGAATCGGCTTTCCCGGGGCGCTGCGGGTGTATTTTGGAGTGTTGTTGATATGGGGTTAAAGCAGGGGTTAAAGCAGTCCATCGGTGGCATCAATCGCGGCCTCAACCAATTTCTGAGCCCCTTTGATGATCTGAGCCTGCCGACGCATCAAGACCGGCCCTTGCAGGCCATGCGTAAGGGGGCTGACGTGGCGCTTCGGCACGCCGGTGTGCCTGCACTGAAGGATCTCGCCAAAATTCCCTTTTCCGACCCCCGCCGCAAGCAAGCCGATGCCATCTTGCACGCCCACCTGAGCCAAAACCACCTCTACGGCGCCCGGGCCAAGCTGCCCAGCGGCCAGAATCGGCGTCTCGACCACTGGACAGATTTGCTTTCCAAGCCTGAACTCCAGCAATTCATCAACGGCATGGAAAAAGCTCTGCTGCCAAAGGCCGTGGCCTTGAGCGGGATGAATGACCCCGAGGGGCGAACGGTGCAGGTGCCCAAAGACGAGGCGTTCAAGCAGATTGGGGCGATCAAACAAGAAGTGCAAGACTACTTTCGTGGTGTCTGGCCCGCGGAAGCCAAACCTCTGCTCGGCACACTCGATGCACTGCAAAGCTACACGATCGACCAACGCGTTGATGCGCTGCGCACCAGACTAAGCCAGTCTGGGCGGCCTATCAACACCTTGATTTCCATGGGCATCGGCTGGATCCGCACCATCAACCCTCTGGCAGTGATCAACAGCCTGCACACGCTGGATCAAGAAATTGCCCGAACCGGCTCCACCAAGCCCTTCGAGCAAGCCCTCCAAGCCATCGGATTGCAATTCACAAACCTGGCGGGTGTGGGCAAAGACTTGGTTGTGCTGCTGGCCAAGCGGGACATGAAAGGCGCCCAAGCCTTGCTCAAAAAGCACTACGACCTGAGCACCCTCGAAGGTCAAGACCGGGCCACGGCGGCAATCAACACCATATTGTCTGTGTACGGTGGCGCCAAGCTGACCCACGCAGGGCTCAAGAAGCTTGGGCTCCTCAACAAACCTGGCCAGAGGGCCTTGGTGCCGATCAACCAAACACCGCAGAAGGTTCAGCCTGTGGTGAATATCACAGGCCCACTTCAGCAGCTCCAGCGTTTGACTGCCCAAGTGGATGAGGCGATTCAAACTGGCCACCCGGCGACGCTCAAGGCGCTCCAAAAACAAATCAACGATACCTTGGGGCACGTCAGAGAACTCGCTCAAAAGCAAAAAGACCTTCTTCGTCGCGAACCATTCAAAAGCAGCAATATTGCCGCTGAGCGGGCTTTGGTGAAACTTCAAGAAGCACTCAAAAAAACCAATCCGCCTTCGCCGACAGGCCCAAAGACGACCGTGCCACGAGTCGTGAAACGAAACACTATCGTCCCTTTTAACTCCCCCCTGGACTTAAAAACCATATCGCCAAAAAAATTGGTGGCAGTCATCCAACATTTTGCAAAACTTACACCTAAACAACAACTGACTCAAGTTGCCGATATTGCCAAACGCTTGAAAACAGAGAACCCAGCTTTATACAACCATCCATCGGTTCAACAAGCGTTACAAGCCATGTTGACTTCTCTCTCAAAAAGCCAAGTGCCTGACATCACGTCGACACGAAAGGCGCCCAAGGTGGTGGCCAGTTTGGGGTCAGGCCAGAATCAACTCAGCACGCTGTCCAATCAAGCATTGGCGCAACACATATTGAACAATCGAGAAAAATTAAAATTACGGCCAGAAGATATTAAAGCCGTGTCCAGGGCACTTTGGTCCGACGGTCAAGACAGCCCAGAGCGACGCGAAGCCCAAAACGTGCTCGACAACCTGAGGTTGCGCCAACCCTTGCTGAACAGCGTACCATTTAATTTCAGTGGCAATCCTATATTAAAAGCAGATCCTGATCTGTACCAGGCTGCCCGGGGTTATTCGATTCGGATGTTGTCGGCAGGAATCCCTCCAGGCAAAATTGCCAACACCCTGAAAGAGTTATTCACCAGCAAAAAACCGAATTGGCTGGAATTACCCGAGAATTTGCGCCAACCCACACCACCAACATCCTCACGAAAAGATGGGTTGATTCAGGTGATTGCCGCCTATGACAAGCACCCTAAGGATGTGCCAGGATGGATCAATGCAGTTCAAGGCCTTGTGAATACAACGCCCAATTTATCAAAAGCATTTCCCTCGCCAACATCAACACAAGCTCAACAACGGGCGGTCCGAGATAAAAATTGGGATGCTTACCTGCCACCGTCAAACGACGAGTACGAAGCACATCATTTCGATCCAAAAAATCGGCTCGTATACCAAAATCCAAACTATGACCGAATTTTTGGCCAAGGGAAGGATCGCGTCGTCATTCCCATCGACGATATGGAGCTTGCACCAGTCCAGACCGTCAAAACCTGGCTAGAGTCGAGAGGGTATACATTCAATCAAGCTCTGTGGAAAGCGGGCAAGGCGATTCCAATGAATCCCTCGGAGGGTGCCCCCACAGCCAGAAAAGAGATTCAGAAATTGCTTGTAGAGGCGCCTGATCAGATAAAAAAGCGTATCAGGAGAGTCAACAGTGGAACGGTAAAGTCATTATTGCATCAAGAAATCATCATGACCTTTTATACGTCTCCACCAAAGGACATCACATGATGTCTTGCTTAACCATCGACCCCTCAGAGAGTGGGAGGCTGTCACGTCACCTACCCACGCACGTGAACGAAGCGGGCACGATTGTGCTGTATGCGACCGACTCCAACGACCCAACCCTCTTGCGTCCAGTGGCGCAGTCTTTGCAGTTAACAGGAGTCGATGGTCCCAGTTCTATTATTGCCTCGTCTGAAAACGGAGCCATCTACGGCGACCAAGCCATGCAGCCACTGTTAAGGCAAGCGGCCCAGACCGTTCAGGATCGATTTAACAGCCATCCGGATTCTGGAATGTATAAAAGCCCGGTGAGGGGTCTATATCCAACCATCCGCCGTAGACACATTGTAAAGGATCCCTCCACTGGAAAAAGCTTGGTTATTCGACCTGAAGCAAATCTGCAAGGGGCGAATCTGCAAGGGGCGAATCTGCAAGAGGCGGATCTGCTAGAGGCGAATCTATACAGAGCAAATCTGACCAAAGCGAATCTGACCGAAGCGAATCTGACCGAAGCTAATCTGACAGGGGCGAATCTGACCGAAGCGAATCTGACAGGGGCGAATCTGACAGGGGCGAATCTGCAAGAGGCGAATCTGCAAGAGGCGAATCTGCGATTCGCGAATCTGCAAGAGGCGAATCTGCGATTGGCGGATCTGCAAGGGGCAAAGCTGCAATGGTCAGATCTGCAAGGGGTGAATCTGCAAAAGGCGGATCTGAGAGAGGCAAAGCTGGAAGGGGCGAATCTGCAAGGGGCGAATCTGCAAGGGGCCACCTATGATATGACGACCCAATGGCCTCAGGGTTTTAATCCAAAAAGCAAGGGCGCAAAAATTTCGAATTAGGTCAACTCTCTTGAAGGAGCTGCGGTACGATCATCAATTGGGCGTCACTGCGCGTGTGTGATGTTCAGCCGTGACTGCTCTGAGCTCAATGGCTGCGATCACTCAAGCCGAAGGGCCGGCCGTGCTGCCCCGCATCCGCTCAATTCCCTGCAACTGTACCGCTATGAATGGCGGGGTTTCCAAAGCAAACTGATGACCTCCTCTGCAATTTCCTTACACGCTGTTCAATGGCACCCTCCTCGCGCCGATTCAGTCGCTCAGCCTGCTGATGGCGCGCCGCGCTGGCCACTTGCTCAGGTTCAGGCCCTGTTGGATCTTCCATTCAATGACCTGATCTACCGTGCTCAACAGGTACACCGAGAGCACTTTTTGGCCAATCAGGTTCAGCTCTCAACCTTGCTCTCAATCAAAACCGGGGGATGTCCTGAGGATTGCGCTTATTGCCCTCAATCGGTTCATTACAACACCGGTGTTGAGGCCGGAAAGCTGCTTGACGTCGAGGCCGTGGCGTTCGCGGCTCGTGCCGCCAAGGAGCAAGGGGCCACTCGGTTTTGTATGGGCGCAGCCTGGCGTGAGCCCAAAGATCGGGATATCGAAAAAGTGGCCGAGCTCATCGGTGTCGTGAAAAACCTGGGCCTCGAAGCTTGTTGCACCTTGGGCATGTTGAGCGCCGATCAAGCTCAGGCCCTGAAGTCGGCGGGTCTTGATTATTACAACCACAATCTTGACACGTCTCCTGAGGCCTATGGCCGCATTATTCGTACCCGTGACTACCAAGATCGCCTCCACACTTTGGCCCATGTCCGTGAGGCTGGCATGAGTGTTTGCAGTGGTGGCATCATTGGAATGGGCGAAAGCCGCAGTGAACGTGCGGGTCTCATCGCCCAGTTGGCCAACCTGGACCCCTACCCGGAATCGGTGCCTATCAATCATTTGGTGCAGGTCGAAGGAACCCCTTTGTATGGCGAACAAGCGCTTGATCCTCTTGAGTTTGTACGTATGATCGCGGTGGCTCGCATCACCATGCCCAAGGCGCGGGTACGCTTGTCTGCCGGCCGCCAAGACATGAGCGATGCTGTGCAAGCCCTGTGTTTTTTGGCGGGGGCCAATTCTGTGTTTTATGGTGACAAACTTCTCACCACCGGCAACCCTGACTGGGAGCGTGATCAGCGGCTTTTTGCCAAACTTGGTTTAGAAGCGGCTTAAATTGTTCGAGGGCTTTGCCATGAAAGATTTGGCTGCTCGCAGCCTTCAAAGTGTCTGGCACCCCTGCACCCGCATGAAGCGGGCTCAGCAGCATCCTCCTTTGCCTATGGTGTCGGGTCGGGGGCCTTGGCTTTATGACACCCAGGGCCGGCGTTATTTTGATGCCATCAGCTCTTGGTGGGTCAATTTGTTTGGCCATGCCGACCCCCTCATCAATGCCGCCCTGAAAAATCAACTCGACACCTTGCCTCATGTGATGCTGGCGGGGTGTACCCATGAGCCTGCCGTACTGACCGCTGAAAAGCTTTGCGCCCGCACAGGTGGGGCCCTTGGACATGCTTTTTATGGCAGTGATGGCGCCTCGGCCATTGAAGTGGCGCTCAAAATGAGCTTTCATGCCTGGCGCAATCAAGGCCACCCTTTGAAACGCGAATTTATCTGCCTCCGGCATGGCTACCATGGCGAAACCCTCGGTGCGTTGTCAGTCACGGATGTTGCTATTTTTCGTGATGCCTATGACCCCTTGCTGATGCGCGCCCATCTGGTGATGTCTCCTGATGTACGACAGGCTGGCCCTCAAGAAACAGCCGCGGAGGTGACCAGCCGCGCTTTGCATGATCTGCACAAGCTCTTGGAAGCGCGGCATGAGCACATCGCCGCACTGATTCTTGAACCCTTGATTCAATGTGCCGCTGGCATGGCCCTGCATGACGCTGATTATCTGCGTGGCGCGCATGCCTTATGTCGTCAATGGGGTGTCCACTTGATTGCCGACGAAATTGCAGTGGGTTGTGGTCGTACCGGCACCTTTTTTGCATTTGAGCAAGCCAAGGTGTCCGGCACCACGCCCTTGTGGCCTGATTTTTTAACCTTGTCCACAGGGATCACCGGGGGCTATCTGCCCCTGTCGGTGGTTTTGACCCGGGATGAGATTTATCAGGCCTTTTGGCATGATGAGGCCGAGCGTTCCTTTTTGCATTCACACTCCTACAGCGGCAATGCTCTGGCCTGCCGGGCCGCGCAGGCAGTTCTTGAGCGTTTTGAACATGAAGATGTCCTGTCACTCAATGCCGAGCGCAGTGCCCCGCTCAGCAAGGCTTGGCAAGCCCTGCAATCCGATGAGCGGCTCCGCCATGTCCGTCAGTGTGGCATGGTTTGGGCCTTCGACGTTCCAGATGCCGGGCCTGATTTTTCAGAGAAATTCCACCGTTGTGGACGCCAACATGAACTGCTTATCCGCCCGATTGCCTCCACGGTTTACCTGATGCCCCCTTATTTGCTTGAGCCTTCGGATTACGCCTGGCTTGCCGAACGCACCTTGCTGACCCTGGAGGATGCTTTACATGCTTCTTGACCGCCTTTCTCAAAAGCTCAGCGAGCGTCAGGCGCAGCATGCACTTCGGCGTTTGCGTATTTCTACAGAACCTTGTTCGCCTCATGTGCGCCTGCTTGATTCTTTGGCCACAGATTCTCAAGCCGCAGTGGAGTTGCTGGCGTTTTGTAGCAATGACTATCTCGGCCTGGCCAAACACCCTGAACTGCTTGCCGCCTGGGCTGAGGGGGCGCAAAAATATGGCGTGGGCAGTGGCGCTTCGCACTTGATCAGCGGACATCATCTGGCCCATGCCCATCTTGAAAAAGAACTTGCGGCCATGCAGCAGCCCTTTATTCCGCAAGCCCGGGCTTTATTTTTTTCTACGGGGTACATGGCCAATTTGGCGGTTTTAACGGCGTTGGGTTCTTCCGATGCCACCTTGTTTTGTGACAAGCTCAATCACGCCTCTTTGATTGATGGAGCGCTCTTGTCAGCAGCGCGTATGCAAAGATACCCCCATGCTGACATGGCACGTTTGGCGCAACAACTGGAGCGCTGTTCAACCCCCCTCAAGTTGATTGTCACGGATGGGGTCTTTAGCATGGACGGCACGTTGGCCCCCTTGCCTGAAATGGTTCAGCTTGCCGAGCGCCACGATGCCTGGGTTATCCTTGATGACGCTCATGGCTTTGGGGTGCTGGGGCCCCATGGAGAAGGCACCCTGGGCCACTTCAATCTGTGCAGTCATCGTTTCATTTATGTGGGAACCCTGGGCAAGGCGGCCGGCGTGGCGGGGGCCTTTGTGGTCTCCCACCCCACCATCATTGAGTGGTTGATCAATGCCGGCCGTTCTTACATTTACACCACCGCCTCGTCGCCCGCCCAGGCGCATGCCGTATCTGCCAGCTTGAGGCTCATCCAGGGGCCAGAGGGAGGGCGCAGGAGAGATCATCTTCGCCACCTGATTCAACACCTGAGGCAGCCCAAGAAAGAGCCCTTTCAAGTGCTCCCTTGGGCCTGGACAGATTCCGTCACAGCCATTCAACCCCTGATGGTCGGCGACAACTTGTTGGCCCTTCAGCTCAGCGAAAGGCTTGAGCAATCGGGGCTGTGGGTTCCTGCCATTCGTCCTCCCAGCGTGCCGGTTGGTTCGGCTCGGCTGCGTATCACCCTCAGTGCAGCGCACTCAAAAGCCGATCTTGACCACCTGTGCAGGGTACTTCACCAAGAGACCGAGCATCTGCAATGAAGGGTTTTTTCATCACAGGCACCGATACCGGGGTTGGCAAAACCCTGGTCAGCACAGGGATTCTTGCGGCCCTGGCTCAATATGGTTGCCGTGCAGTGGGGTTCAAGCCCGTGGCTGCAGGCATCGACCCCGGAAACACAAGCAACGCAGATGTTCTTTCTTTATCATCCATTTCTCAGCCCCCAATCACCTTGAGCCAGGTCGGACCCTTCCAATTGCGTGAGGCCTGTGCCCCGCATATTGCAGCCACCCTGGAGGGTAAAAAAATACCTCGCCATGGTTGGAAAAAAAGAGCTTCCGAGCTTCTGCAAAATGCTGAAGTGCTTGTGGTCGAAGGTGCTGGTGGCTTTTGTGTTCCCCTTAGCCCGCTCCATGAGCCCCGTTGGGGCCTGGATGACCTGGCGCAAGAAATAGGTTTGCCTGTGGTGTTGGTGGTGGGGCTGCGGCTTGGTTGTTTGAACCATGCTCTTTTGACTGCGCAGGCCGTGCAAGCGCGCGGACTTCGCTTGGCCGCTTGGGTGTGCAACCGAATTGACCCCGCCATGCAGTATGCTGATGAAAATATAGCCAGCCTGTGTGCCTGGCTTCCTGCCCCGTGCTGGGGTGATATTCCCTGGGCGGCGCAGCTCAACCCAGAGCCAGAGCACGCAGCCCCTCACCTGGATGCCCCCGCTATTTTTCAGGCCCTTTCGAACATGCCATGTTGAGCTTTTTTTCGGATGCCGATCTGGCCAACCCTTACCCAGCCTATGCCGCTCTCCGAGAACAAGGCCCGCTGCTGCGAAGCCAAGCCTTCTTTGGTGGTGCCTGGCTCGTGACACGTTTCTCCGATGTTGAATCCGCCCTCAAAGACCGTCGCCTTTCTGCACGCCGAACCGGCGGCTGGTTGAATCGATGCGGCCCACAAGCACGCAGTGAACTGTCATCATTCCAGCAACTTTTTTCGCGGGCGCTTTTATTCCAAGATGCCCCTGACCACCATCGACTGCGTTGCGCCTTGGCCCCTGGTTTTAAAAGTTCTGCCTGGACCAACGTGCCGCAATACATCCAAGATTTTGTACACCAGCAATTATCTTTGATCGCACCTGGTGATTCTTTTGATTTCATTGACACCATTGCCCGCCCTCTTCCAGCAAGAGTCGTGGCCCACTTGATGGGCCTGGACAATGCACCGATTGAAAAATTGGGCCCTTGGTCTGCTGATATAGCGGCCTTCCTTGGCCACCCTGACCCTGATTTTTCACTGGCCCACGCGGCACAGTGGGCCACGTTGCAAATGGCAGAGATGTTTCAAGAAGCATTGCGCTTACGGCAGCGGGATCATTCATGGGCGCAGGCCAGTGACTGGTTGAGCCTCCTGCTTCAGGCCAAAGCCCAAGGGCAGATCAAATCTCTTGAAGAAATGCTGGCCCAATGTGTCATGCTACTTTTCGCCGGGCATGAAACCACTCGTCACCTTCTGGGCAATGGCCTGTATCTTTTGGCTTCTGCCCCGACAGTATGGCAAAAACTTCGAGACAAACCAGCCTTGTTGCCCTTGGCTATTCGAGAAATGCTTCGGTTTGAAAGCCCTGTTCAATATACCGGCCGGCGTGTGGCTGAAGGCTTTGAGTGGCATGGCCAGCGCCTTGAGCGCGGAGACCTTGTGGTTCCATTGATTGGGTCAGCCCACCGCGACCCTGCTGTATTTCCTGACCCCGATGAGTTTCAATGGAACCGCCAAGGTGTTCACCATTTGGCGTTTGGTTCTGGGCCTCATGCTTGCATTGGTGCCCTGCTGACCATGATTGAGGCACAAAGTGTATTTTCAACCTTGCTCCATCACTGGCCGCAAGCGCCTCATTGCCTCTCTGAGCCCCTTCAAACACCGAGCCTGCTGTACCGAGGCTTTGAAAGCCTGCTTCTTGGTTCAAAGTGACTCAAGCTTGAGCATGGAGCACGCCAGCCCTGCTTGATTGGGTTCCCCAAAAATGGACACCACGACGTCTGCGATTTTTGCCGTTGTGGAGGACGTATGATGCTGACCAAGCGCCGCACGCCCTCAGGCGAGCAATCAATAAGAATCAAGGAAGCACACCGTGCTCAAACTCGAACAAATCCAGAAGAACGCGGCCATCTCGGGCCTGGAGCCCGGGCAGGTGGTGCGCATCGTCACGACCGAGCCCGTCGGTGACAACGCCCTGACCGTCTACTACAAAACTGCCGACGGCAAGCTGCTGGAGCGGATGCTATTTCGCACCGACGAGGCCAAGCTGTCACTGGCCGAGGCTGGCCGCCCTTGGGCCTTTGATGCCCCCGGCGAGGATTTCAAGCTCGCCGCTGAAGCCTGGCGGATCCATCTTGCGCACCTGTTCGATCCGATGATGGCCGTGCACACGTCCAACGTCGAGCCGCTGCCGCACCAGATCACCGCGGTCTATGAATCGATGTTGCCGCGCCAGCCGCTGCGCTACGTGCTCGCCGACGACCCGGGAGCGGGCAAGACCATCATGGCCGGTCTGCTCATCCGCGAGTTGCTGATGCGGGCCGATGCCAAGCGGGTTCTGATTGTCGCTCCGGGCAGTTTGGTCGAACAGTGGCAGGATGAAATGGACGAAAAGTTCGGCTTGGACTTCAAGCTGTTTGGTCGCGACATGGTCGAGAACAGTCGCGGCAACCCCTTCGATGATGTCGACCGCTTGGTCGCCCGGGTCGATCAGCTCTCCCGCAACGAAGACTTGCAAGAAAAGTTGCGCCTGTCGCACTGGGACTTGGTGGTGGTTGATGAAGCGCACAAGCTCTCGGCCAACTACTTCGGCAACAAGGTCAACAAGACCAGGCGCTTCCAGCTTGGCGAGCTGCTGGGCTCAGTCACCCGCCACTTCCTGCTGATGACCGCCACACCGCACAATGGCAAGGAAGAAGACTTCCAGTTGTTCATGTCCCTGCTGGACTCTGACCGATTCTACGGCAAGTTCCGCGATGGCGCGCACAAGGTTGATGTCACCGACCTGATGCGCCGCATGGTCAAGGAAGACATGCTGCGTTTTGATGGCACACGCCTGTTCCCTGAGCGCCGCGCCTACACCACCAACTACAAGCTCTCTGACCTTGAAGCTAGACTTTATGCTGCCGTCACCGATTACGTGAAAGAAGAAATGAACCGCGCTGACCAACTCGATGGCCAGCGCAAGGGCACTGTCGGCTTCGCGCTGACCGCCTTGCAGCGCCGCTTGGCTTCCAGCCCCGAAGCCATCTACCAATCGCTCAAGCGCCGTCGCCACAAGCTCACGCGCCGGGTCGAAGAAGAAAAACTGCGTCAGCGCGGTCAGTCGTTGGCAGAGACTTTGAATAACCATGAGATCAATGGGCGCAACGTCCCCGAAGACATTTGGGAATCTGATGATGCGCTCTCGCCCGAGGATTACGAAAACTTCGAGGAAGCCGTGGTCGATCAGGCCACCGCCGCGCAGACAATCCAAGAACTCGATGCAGAGATCATCATTCTCGAAGGGCTGGAGGAGCAGGCACGGCAGGTCGTTCACTCCAGCCAAGACCGCAAGTGGGATGAACTGTCCAAATTGCTGCAAAACACGCCCGAGATGCACGATGCAGATGGCCGTCAGCGTAAGCTCATCATCTTCACCGAGCACCGCGACACCCTGAATTACCTCGCAGTCAAGATCCGTGGGTTGATCGGCAATGAAGAGTCCGTGGTGATGATCCACGGCGGCGTCAAACGCGAAGAACGCCGCAAGGTACAAGCGTTGTTCCGCAACGACCCTGTTGTTCGTGTGCTCATCGCCACCGACGCCGCGGGCGAAGGCGTGAACCTGCAAAATGCCAACCTGATGGTCAACTACGACCTGCCCTGGAACCCGAACCGGCTGGAGCAGCGTTTCGGCCGCATCCACCGGATTAACCAGACCGAGGTCTGCCACCTCTGGAACATGGTGGCCAACGAGACCCGCGAGGGCGACGTCTTCCAACGCCTGTTTGAAAAACTGGAAGTCGAGCGTGCGGCACTGGGAGGGCGCGTGTTCGACATCCTTGGTGAGGTCTTTGAGGACAAGAGCCTCAAAGATCTGCTGATCGAAGCCATTCGCTACGGCGCAGACCCTGAGGTTCGCGCCCAGCTGCAGCGCAAAGTGGAAGGCGCGCTCGATACGCAGCATTTAGAAACCATCATCAAGCGCAACGCCCTGTGTGAAGAAGTGATGGACGAGCGCCGCCTGTTCGCGGTCAAGGAGGAGATGGAAAAGGCCGAGGCCCGCAAGCTTCAGCCCTATTTTATCCGCTCCTTTTTCAATCAAGCCTTCTTGCAGCTCGGCGGTGAGCTGCGTCCGCGTGAGCATGGCCGGTACGAGATCACCCACGTCCCGGCCAACATCCGCGAGCGCGACCGCCAGATCACCGGGCGGGATCGCCGCAACCTCGACCCCGTGCTGCGCAAATACGAGCGCGTGTGCTTTGAGAAACAATACGTGCGGCTCACCGACCGCGTGAGTGCTCCAATGGCCAGCCTGCTGCACCCTGGCCACCCGCTGATGCAATCTGTCACTGACCTTGTCATGGAGCAGCACCGCCATAAACTCAAACAGGGCGCCGTGCTGATCGACCCCAGCAACATGGGGCTCACGCCCAAGGTGATGTTCATCATCGATCACTGCGTCAAGGAAGGCGCTGACTCGGCACACGTTGTTTCCCGCCGAATGCAGTTTGTCGAGATTGATCCCCAAGGCGGCGCCATCAACGCGGGCTGGGCCCCCCACCTCAATCTGGAAGCCATCAGCCACGCTGACATGGCCTTGATCGACGACGTGCTCAGCGCCCCCTGGATCACACAAAACCTAGAGCAGCAAGCCCTGACCCATGCCTCCACCCACTTGGTGCCAGAGCACTTTGACGAGGTGCGCAGCCAGCGCGAAAAAAGTGTGGATAAAACCCTGGCCGCCGTCCACGAGCGACTGGTCAAGGAAATCAACCACTGGTCGGATCGCTACATCAAGCTTCAAGATGACATCGCCGCCGGCAAGGACGTGCGCCTGTCGCTGGAAAATGTCCGTCGCACGATTGACGACTTGACCGCGCGTCGCGAGACGCGCGAGAAGGAACTGTTGGCGATGCGCAACGTGATTTCGGCCACGCCGGTGGTGGTGGGTGGTGCATTGATGATTCCGGCCGGCTTGCTCGCGCAGCGCAAGGGCGAACCTGGGTGGACGGCGGATGCCGACGCCCGGGCGCGGGTCGAGTGGGTCGCCATGAAGGCCGTCATGGATGCCGAGCGTGCGCTTGGCCACGACGTGATTGATGTCTCGGCGCAGAAATGCGGCTGGGACGTGACCAGCCTGCCCAAAGCAGTCAATGGCAAATTGCCCCCATCACGGCACATCGAAGTCAAGGGCCGCGCCAAGGGGCAGACCACGATCACCGTCACCCGCAACGAGATCCTCTACGGGCTGAACCAGCAAGACAAATTCATGCTGGCCATCGTGCTGGTGGATGGCGAGCAGCACGAGGGGCCGTTTTACGTGCGCCAGCCCTTCACGCAAGAACCCGACTGGGCGGTGACGAGCATCAATCTCGATCTGGATGCGTTGCTGGCTCGGGCGGTGAATGTGGAGACGTTGCAGTGATGGGCTGTGGAATCTACAAAGAGAAACGCCTCCACGAGGGAGGCGTCGGGCCGGAGATACGATCTCCGGCGGGGTTGGCAGGTTCTATTATGGGTGGCCACGCATTATGTGTCAAGCCTTGCGGCGAGCGAGGATACATTGCATGAGCCGGGTCATGGTGTATGTCGATGGCTTCAACCTATACTTTGGCCTGCGCAGCAAAGGCTGGCGAAAGCACTATTGGCTCGATCTGCACGCGTTGGCAGCGGCATTGCTGAAACCAGGACAGACGCTTCAGGGTGTTCATTACTTCACCTCGCGGATTCGCGCCAATGGCCGCAACCTGCCTGACATGCAACGTCAGACTATTTACCTAGAAGCACTCGGTACCTTACCTACCCTGCAGACCCATGTTGGTCATTATCTTGAAAAGCCAAAAAAGTGCCGGCAATGTGGTGCGCAGTGGATGGACTATGAGGAAAAAATGACTGACGTCAACATCGCCGTGCAGCTATTGTCTGATGCCTTCGACGACCGGTTCGACACAGCCTTGCTGATCTCTGGGGACAGTGACCTGACCACGCCCGTCAGAAAATTACGCGCGCAGTTCCCGGTCAAGCGACTCATTGTTGCCTTCCCGCCTGGGCGTCAGTCTTTCGAACTGAAAAAGGCAGCCAATGCGATGTTCACTATTGGAGAGGCGAATTTGCGACAGTCGCAACTTCCGGCCCAGGTGCAACGCGCCGACGGTTTCATTCTCCAGCGGCCAACGCACTGGAGGTAAGGACAAAAAAATGTACCCAATCAAAACCCCCAAAAAACTCATCGAAGTCGCTCTGCCGCTCGACGCGATCAACGTGGCGGCCGCGCGTGAGAAGTCGATTCGTCACGGCCACCCCAGCACCCTGCACCTGTGGTGGGCGCGCCGCCCGTTGGCTGCGGCGCGGGCGGTGATTTTTGCGCAGATGGTCAACGACCCGGGCTACCAGCAGGGAGGCGGTTTCAAGTACGGAGTGAACAAAGAGAAGGCCGAGATTGAGCGCGAGCGATTGTTCAAGATCATGGAAGACCTCGTGCTGTGGGAAAACACCAACAACGAGGAGGTGCTGGCCCAGGCCCGCGCCGAAATTGTACGCAGTTGGCGCGAGACCTGCGAGCTGAACAAGGCGCATCCGCAGGCCGCCGAGCTGTTCAACCCCGACAAGCTGCCCGCCTTTCACGACCCCTTTGCGGGTGGCGGCGCGCTGCCTTTGGAGGCGCAACGGCTGGGGCTGGAAAGCCACGCCAGCGACCTGAACCCGGTGGCGGTCACCATCAACAAGGCGATGATTGAAATTCCGCCCAAGTTTGCCGGGCGCGCCCCGGTGGGGCCAAAGCTGGCCGATGACAGGCAAGGCACATTGAGCGAAGACTGGAGTGGCGCACGCGGCTTGGCCGAAGACGTGCGGCGCTATGGCGCGTGGATGCGCGAGCAGGCGCAAAAGCGCATTGGGCACCTGTACCCGAGGGTCGACATCACCGCCGAGATGGCCGCCGAGCGGCCCGACTTGAAGCCGCTGCTGGGCCAGCAGCTCACCGTGATTGCCTGGCTGTGGGCGCGCACCGTGCGCAGCCCCAATCCGGCCTTCAGCCAGGTTGACGTGCCTCTCGTCTCCACGTTTGTGCTATCGAGCAAAGAGGGCAAGGAAGCGTATGTGCAGCCGGTGGTGGAGGGGGATGGCTACCGCTTTGACGTGTGTATGGGGACGCCGCCGGAGGGGGCGAAGAACGGCACCAAGCTGGCGCGTGGGGCGAACTTCCGCTGCCTGTTGTCGGATACGCCGATTGAGCCGAATTACATAAAGACTGAGGGTTCAGCGGGACGCATGGGAGCGCGTTTGATGGCCATTGTCGCCGAAGGTGCGAGAGGTCGCGTCTATCTGAGTCCGACTGTTGAGCACGAAATCTCCGCCCGTGAGGCGAACCCGGAGTGGAAGCCCGAAACGTCATTGCCAGATGACCCCCGAAATTTTTGGACGATTCCTTACGGTCTAAAAACCTACGCCGACCTCTTCACCCCCCGCCAACTGGTCGCGCTGACCACGTTTTCCGATCTGGTGCCTGAAGCGATCGCCCGAGTTCGCGCCGATGCCCTGGCCGCCGGCATGCCTGACGACGGCCGTGGGCTGGATGCTGGCGGCACTGGTGCCACGGCGTATGCGGAGGCGGTGGGGGTGTATTTGG
>JBEIRS010000229.1:0-2882 GCA_040375795.1 Methylibium sp. | reverse complement strand
TGTAAAAACAAAAACAAAAAACTATATTGCCCCTCCTGGAATAGCAGGCTCAACAGAAAAAATTAAATTATGGCTAGAATCAAAAAAAATAACGCATCAAGATTTTTACCCCAAAAAAATTATACCAGAAACAGATACCTCAAAAATATGGATTGGCCGTCAACATGGTGATGGCTCGGCAGGATTTAATGATTTTAAAGCTTTAGAAAATGAGCCTTGGCTAGGCACAAAGTTTGGCCAAGTCAACCTGGGAACAAGCCAATCTTTACCAAAAAAGTTAATGATAAAAACCAAGGGAGAGGGTTACTACTACGTCCCAGATCAATACTCAAAAAGCCGGTATGATATTAAAAATTGGATTGAAGAAGCGATTGGCAATGGATCAATAAATACAGATTTATACCCAACAAAAACCCAAGAATTAAATATAAAATTAAAATCTGACAAGGATTTAATTTTTTATTACAACACAAGCCAGAAAATTGTCGATGACGAATATCATCATTCCATCACAAGCCACGTGCGCCCCCCCAAAGGTCAAACGGGGGACTTTACTTTACGTGTTCAACCCTGGCGTGGCCCGCCCCTTTTTTGGAAATGGTTTAATACAAAAGAACAGTTGGTTGAATGTAAACTCATCAGCACTGCAGGCCGCCCAGGTTGTGACCTTAAAACAAAGTGGATCATCAGTGATTCTCATCCAGCACTTAAAGCAATTCTCGAAAAAATCAATGCAAAGATTGAATTTGAAACTTCAGGTTCTGTCCGATGGGTGAATGGTCAAGTCATTGGGCAAGGTGCAGCAGCTTTCAAACTGAATATCAGTCACCCTCAGCCTGAATCCCTGATACGTTTGGTTGTGGGCCTTGAATTCCCTCAATTCTCAGCCCCCATGATGCCGATTGTTCAGCGTGTTTTGCCCCATTTGACCTCGCTCTATCATTTATTGATCAATCCATCACAAGATCGTGCCGAATTTTCTCGAAAATTTGATGAGGTCGCAAGTCAAATATTGATTCCAATCACCATGCTGGGTGGACAAATTTCTTTGGTTTATCCAGCCAATAATGCCATCAAAAAAGCATTATCAATTGGCTCATCAATCTCTGCATCCAGTGGTTTTTATCCCCTGGCTGCCCTTCTAAAGGGAGCGGAGGGTGGTTTATCTGGGCTCGAAGAAGCCACAGGGTTTAACGTTCGGATTGGTTATACTTATACGCTGAGAGACCCCCTCGTTCAATTAAAATCTGGTCATTTTGTGGCCGATGATTCTCGTCATGTTTTATTGGTTGGAAAAAACACTCAAGGAAAAATAATCACAGCAGAACGCATTGAATTTGCTCGTCAAATATTTGGGGATCGATTTTTAGACCCTTATCTTTCAGAATATGCAAATGCTCTTTTTGAGCGTGGATTCAATGCTTTTCAAGTGTCCACACTCATACCATTGCCCCAAGCTCGAATCAAAACAGAAAAATCAACCCCTGATCCTGAAAAGGCATTTCGCTCTCCGCCCCCATTCAAACCCCAGCGTATCAAATATGACAAACTGATGCATATCGCTGATCAAGCAGCACAGGCCATCATTGATCTTCGCAACTATCTCCCTTCAAACGCATTAAAAGATATACCTCGGATTGTGAATGGCTACCGTGAGTCGGCTCTTGCCATACAAAAATCCCTCCGTGTTATTCGAAGTTATCAGGTAGGGCATCAAGCCAATTTACTGGAAGAACGCTTTCTTTCCAACTTGGTCAATCAATATGGTATTGATTGGGGCATTCCCGAGCTGCGTCAGCTCAACAAAAAAATTTTTGGCATGACAGAAACCGATCCCAAAGTAGCCAAGCAAATCATGGCCTCAGAGACACCAAAATATCAAGTTTTTGATGGTCAGAATGGTCAAGCTGAAATCATCAAAAAAACCAATGATCAAAGTGGAAAAACCTTTGTTTTTTCAATCTGGCATGATTTATTTAATGGAAAAAACAAAACACAAAAAAGACGCATTGGGTTGGTCACACCTCAAAATCCAATCGGCCTGAAAAAATCTTTAGATCAATCGGTGCGGTGATTTTTTCAGCCCAATGCAGCAAGACTGATGCAACGAGACATTAAAGTTGATTCAAGAGCATGCTTATTCGCTGTGATCCATGAGAAACTCGTCGATGGCTTGTGCTGCCTGGCGACCTTCTCGAATGGCCCATACCACCAAAGACTGGCCCCGGCGCATATCCCCGGCAGCAAAGACCTTGGCTATATTGGTGCGGTAGGGGCCTGAGCCATCTGGGGTGGCGTAGGCATTTCCTCGATTGTCTTGCTTGACTTGAAACGCCTCCAGCACCCGGGCTACGGGGCTGACAAAACCCATGGCCAAAAGCACCAAGTCGGCAGGGAGCACCTGTTCAGAGCCAGGCAGCTCGGTGAACTGACCACCGTGCCACTGCAATCGAACGGTTTTTAAGCCCTTGACCCGGTTTTTATCTTGGCCCTCACCAGGCAAAAATTCTTTGGTGGCCATCGCAAACTCTCGTTGGCAGCCTTCTTCGTGACTGGAGCTGGTGCGCAGCTTGATCGGCCAGTAGGGCCAAACCAAAGGCTTGTTTTCATGCTCTGGGGGCATGGGCATGAGTTCGAGCTGGGTCACACTCAGGGCTCCATGTCGGTTGCTGGTCCCAACACAGTCACTGCCAGTATCACCACCGCCAATCACGACCACATGTTGACCATCAGCCCGAATTTGCTCTTTCAGGGAATCACCTGCATTGACTTTGTTTTGCTGGGGTAAAAATTCCATGGCGAAATGAATGCCTTGAAGATTTCGCCCAGGCACCGGAAGATCGCGAGACTGCTCAGCCCCTCCAGCGAGAAGCACGGCATCG
>JBEIRS010000046.1:0-8325 GCA_040375795.1 Methylibium sp. | reverse complement strand
TGCCAATGACCCCCAAGTTGCCTCCAAGCGTACTGAACAGGCTGAACAAGATCATCAGTTATTTATTCGCAGTGTTGGCCCGGTTACACCATTGAAAGCTTCGGTTAGGCTGAATCCGGTGATCAGAAAATTCCCACTCCCAGAGCCACTTCCCTTCCAGCGAGAGCGTGATGAAGCGGCCGTGATGTCAGATGCGTTTTCCGATGGCCTTGACATAGAAGCCTTGCTGGAAACAGATGAAAACCTTTCCTTTTCCCGTCCCCATTTGGGGCCTGATGTGGTCAAGCGATTGCGTCGTGGTGTGTGGGCGATTGAGTCTCATATTGATCTGCACGGGCTTCGGCGTGATGAGGCCCGCGAAGCTTTGAGCCGTTTTTTGCGCTGGGCGATTCAAAAACGCATCCGTTGCGTGCGCATCATCCATGGGAAAGGGTATGGGTCTCCTGGGCGGGTTCCTGTGTTAAAAGACAAGGTGAAATGTTGGTTGGTTCAAAAAGAAGAAGTGATGGCTTTTGTGCAGGCCCGCGCAGCAGACGGTGGTGGCGGTGCATTGGTGGTGTTATTGAGAAATTAACCGCTTGATCACATGGGTTTGAATCTGGCAGGTCGAACCACCATGTTTTGTTTCAAAAAAATGCAAGTTCGAATGGCCCAAGCTGTTATTTTTCCTCAATATACTTCTGCTTTGGTGACTTTGGGTCTGGTTTGACCTGTTGAAGCTGTCCTCGCCACATCGCAAATCACTGCCTGTGCCACTGCACGTCGGGGGGCATGATCTGGCTGTTGCCATGGCCTTAAGTATTGGTCCGTAACCGAAAGATGGGGTGCAAGCGGCCACCCTGTGGTAGCGGCCCATTGGCCGTGCTACGGCCATGCAGGCCGAAGGGCGGTTGGGTTGTGCAAATTTTGCTGACAACGAAACGGCACAATCAGCAAACGACCCTTGATGCACATGGTGCCGTGCATCACATCATGCGACGTTGATGTTTTTCCTTTTTGCTGATCTTTTCTGAAAGATACCGAATGAAAGCTTCCGAGATCCGTTCTCAGTTTCTCAAGTTTTTTGAGTCCAAGGGACACACGATGGTGTCATCCAGCCCTGTGGTGCCTGCCGACGACCCAACCTTGCTTTTCACCAATGCCGGAATGAACCAGTTCAAAGACGTTTTTCTGGGCTTTGAAAAGCGGCCTTATTTACGGGCCACAACTGCCCAAAAATGCATCCGGGCTGGGGGCAAGCACAATGACCTCGAAAATGTTGGCTATACCGCACGCCATCATACGTTTTTTGAAATGCTGGGCAACTTTAGTTTTGGCGATTATTTTAAGCGCGACGCGATTGTGTACGCCTGGGAACTTCTGACGAAAGTCTTCAAGCTGCCACCAGAAAAGCTTTGGGTGACGGTCTATGCCGAAGACGAAGAGGCCTATATGCTTTGGCGTGACCATGTGGGTGTGCCCCCTGATCGCATTATTCGCATCGGTGACAACAAAGGGGCGCGTTATGCTTCAGACAATTTCTGGATGATGGGTGATACCGGGCCTTGCGGCCCCTGCACTGAAATTTTCTATGACCATGGCCCGGAGGTGGCTGGCGGACCTCCAGGCAGTCCCGATGAAGACGGTGATCGCTATATTGAAGTCTGGAACAATGTATTCATGCAATTTAATCGCGATGAAGCGGGGGGGATGCACCCTTTGCCCAGGCCAAGCGTTGATACGGGCATGGGGTTAGAACGTATCACGGCGGTATTGCAGCATGTGCATTCGAATTACGACATTGATCTTTTTGTCAACTTGATTGCAGCGGCCAAACGCATTGTGGATGCAGGGGGGTCGGGTGATTGTGATCAACACTCACCTTCACTTAAAGTGCTTGCTGACCATATTCGTGCCTGTTCTTTCATGATCGCTGATGGCGTGGTGCCTGACCGTGATGGTCGTGGCTATGTGCTGCGGCGTATCTGTCGCCGTGCCATTCGTCATGGCTATAAGCTGGGGGCCCGACAGCCATTTTTTCATCAGCTTGTGGAAAGTCTGGTCCAGGAAATGGGGGGGGCTTACCCTGAGCTTCTTCATCAGAAAGAGCGTATCACGGAGGTTCTCAGGCAGGAAGAAGAAGGCTTTTTCCGCACCATTGAACATGGCATGCAGATTCTCGATGCGGCTTTGCAAGGGCTGGGAGCGGCTGGCTCCTCACTGGATGGTGACACAGCGTTCAAGCTGCATGATACGTATGGTTTTCCGGTTGACTTGACGGCTGATATTTGTCGCGAGCGTGGTCTGGGCGTTGATGTGTCACGTTTTGAGCAACTTTTGGCTGAACAACGAGAAAAGGCACGCGAGGCGGGCAAGTTCAAGATGGCGCAAGGCCTTGAATACGCTGGTGTCGAGACCCGCTTTCATGGTTACCATGACCTGAGCTATGAAGGGGCCCGCGTGACGGCCATTTATATCGAAGGCAGCCCCGTGACCGAGGCTCGCGCTGGTGATGATGTGGTCGTGGTGCTTGACCACACTCCGTTTTATGCCGAAAGTGGCGGGCAGGTCGGGGATGCCGGTGAGCTGCGCAATACAAGAGTTTGTATTCAAATCGACGACACGGTCAAAATTCAGTCTTCAGTTTTTGGCCATCAAGGGCATATTTTGGAAGGCAAAATCTCCATCGGAGATGTCCTGTCAGCCCGGGTGGATGGCCCTCGGCGTGCGCGCATCATGCGCAACCACAGTGCCACTCACTTGTTGCACAAGGCCCTGCGTGAGGTGCTGGGTAGCCATGTGCAGCAAAAGGGGTCTTTGCTTAGCGCAGATCGTACCCGCTTTGACTTTGCCCATGGGGCCCCCTTGACTTCTGAACAAAAAGCGCAAATCGAGGATCTCGTGAATGCCGAGATTTTAGCTAACACAGGCACCCAAACCCAGATCATGTCGATCGATGAGGCCCAAAAGCTCGGCGCTACGATGCTTTTTGGTGAAAAATATGGCGATCAAGTGCGCGTTTTGAATATTGGCAGCAGCCGTGAGCTCTGTGGTGGCACCCATGTGGAGCGTACTGGCGACATTGGTTTGTTCAAAATTGTGGCAGAGGGTGGCGTGGCTGCGGGTGTGCGTCGTATTGAGGCCGTGACGGGTGAACAAGCCTTGGCTTACTTGCAACAACTCGAGTCTACTTTGCAACAAGCCGCCAGCAGCTTGCGCACCACACCCTTTGATTTGACTCATCGACTCGCCCAACTCCTCGATGAACTGCGTGCCCTCGAAAAAGACCGCGCTGCCATCCAGGCCCGTCTGGCTTGTGCCCAGGGTGAGGCCCTGATCAGCCAGGCCATGGATGTGCAAGGCATCAAGGTAGTGGCCGCCCAGCTTGACGGCCTAGACCCCAAGGCCCTGCGTGACACCCTGGATCATCTCCGGCACAAGCTCCAAAAGGCGGTGATTGTCTTGGCGACGGTTCACAGTGGTAAGGTGCAACTTGGGGCGGGCGTGTCTGAGGCATGCCTGGGTCACCTCAAGGCTGGTGATTTGGTTCATTTTGTGGCTCAGAAAATGGGTGGTAAAGGGGGGGGGAAGCCTGATATTGCAATGGCTGGTGGTGGCCATCCGTCACATCTTCCTGAAGCCTTGGGTTCGGTGCCAAACTGGGTGCGTCAGCGCTTCATTTGACGCTGATTTTTTGCTTTCCGGCGCTGTTTACAACTGGGAACCGTGTTCCCATGTCACTTGAAAAAAACCTGCTCTCGGAGTGTTTTCGATGGCATGGCAGCATTTTTCCTCACGCATGATGGCGCAGGGCTGGCCAGAGGTGATTTTCAATCAAGTGTTGAGATGTTGGCATGTTCTGCACCAGAAGACCTGCCTTGACTTATTGGCTCATTAGATAATGGCATTTGCGCAAGCTCAGCCTGCATGGGCTTGTGAAAAATGATTTTTCATGGTTTGCTTTTTTTGTGCCTGGAGTTTCTTTGCATGTTCCAACGCTTTTTGATCAGCCTCATGATGGGGCTTTTGGCCCTGCCGATATGGGCGCAAAGCAAGCTTCAGTACAACATTGTGACGGCTTCTGAAAATGGCACTTACATCCAGATTGGCCGTGATCTGGAAAATTTTGTAGCTCCTGCAGCAGGAATTGATCTCAAAGCCCTCCCTTCCAAGGGCTCAGTGGAAAACATGAGGCGCCTGCGTGATGAGCCGGGCACCAAGCTGGCCTTGGTTCAGTCTGATGTATATCAAGCCTTCAAAGATTTGGCAGCCAGGGGTAACGTCGAAGCTGAGCGAATTGTGCGCCCACTTCGAGTGGTGCTTCCCTTGTATAACGAGGAAATTTATGTGGTGACACGCTCTGATTCGCCCTTAAAGTACATCAGCGAAATTCGCAATCAACGCATCAATATCGGCCCCATTGGAAGTGGGTCGGCCATCACTGCCTCGACACTCTATCAATCGATGTTCGGGGTAAAAATACCAGAATCACAGGTCAGTTCTTTGAGCAACGAAGAGGCCCTGATTCAGCTTGTGCGTGACCGGTCGATTGACGTGGTCATTTTGGTGGCGGGGCAGCCTTCGCAGATTTTTCTGGGGATGGAGCCCGGCGTTGAAAAATACTTCAAATTATTGAGCCGGGATGAATCTGCAGCGGTGTCACAAGCCCTGATTCCGTATTCTAAAAGCGAGATACGATCTCAAAGTTACCCCCATTGGCTAAGCAAAGACGTCCCGGCCTTGGCTGTCAAAACCATGATCGTCACGTATGATTACAGCGTGCCTCAAACCCGTGAGGCTTTGGGGCGTTTTGCAAAATCACTCTGCGATAATTTCGCATTGCTCCAGGCCAAAGGTCATCCCAAATGGCACGATGTCAGTTTGAAGCTAACCCCACTGAGCCCTGATTGGAGTTACTATCCACCCACCGAGGCTCAAATCAAAGGTTGCAGCACCACTGCGTCTATAGGGCGCCCCTCAGGCAGGCGAAACTGCCCCTTCCATGACCGGGTTCTCGGCTTGTGCTCTTGATCTAAAAATTTATGTCCAAAATCCAAAATAATCGTTTTGGGCTTTAGTGTTTTTCGCGGGCATGGTTGATCGAATACTTGGGGATTTCGACCGTCAGGTCAACTTGAGCCACAATGGCTTGGCACGACAATCGGGAATCGGCTTCGAGGCCCCAGGCGCGATCAAGCAGATCCTCTTCCAGGTCGTCTGGGGGCTTGAGGCTCTGAAACCCTTCTCTAACCAACACATGGCAGGTGGTACAGGCCGCGCTCATTTCGCAGGCATGCTCAATCGGAATGTCGTTTTCGAGCAAAACTTCGCAAATTGAGCTTCCGGGGCTTGCTTGCAAGCGCGCTCCGGCAGGGCAAAACTCTGGGTGGGGCAAAACTTTGATGATCGGCATAAAACAGGCTCAGAGGTCTTCCACCCGGCGGCCCGTTAAGGCCTGCTGGATGCTTCGGTTCATACGTTCTGCGGCAAAGGCTTCCGTGCCGTGGGCCAAGGCGTCAATGGCATTCACAATGGCTTGGGCATCTTGGCCTTCAAGATGAACTTCCAGATGATGCAAAAGGTTTTCGATGGCACGACATTGATGCTCATTGAGCAAATCACCGTCGGCCTCCAGTGCTGAGCGCGTGGCCAGGAGCATACGCTCGGCATCAACACGCGACTCTCGCAAGCGACGCTCTTGCATATCATGCTCAGCACTTGCAAAGCCTTCGCGCAGTATTTTGGCAATATCATCATCACTCAGGCCATAACTGGGCTTGACCGTGATCATCGATTCAATCCCAGAATTTTCTTCGCGTGCCGAAACGCTTAACAAACCATCGGCATCCACCTGGAACGTGACCCGAACCCGGGCTGCCCCAGCGACCATGGGCGGAATGCCCCGCAGCTCGAAGCGCGCGAGAGAGCGACACTCTGAGACCACATCTCGCTCGCCCTGCACCACATGAAGGGCAAGCGCTGTCTGGCCATCTTGAAAGGTGGTGAAATCTTGGGCTCTGGCGCTGGGAATGGGGCTGTTGCGGGGGATGATGGGCTCAACCAAGCCGCCCATCGTTTCAAGGCCGAGCGTCAAAGGAATCACGTCCAGCAGTAACATATCATGGTCTGATGCGTGGCCTGCCAGGGCATGCGCTTGACGGGCAGCGCCCAGGGCCACCACCTCGTCCGGGTTTAAGTTGGTCAAGGGTGATTGGCCAAAATAGGCTTCTACGGCACTTCTCACCATTGGCATGCGAGTGGCTCCACCCACCAGGACAACGCCCTGCACATCCATCACACTGACATCAGCATCAGTCAAGACTTGGCGTACGGCGCCCATGGTGCGTTGTATTAACGTCTGGCTCACGCTCTCGAACTGCATTCGCGACACTCGCACCGACAAATCACCCGCATGAAGCGGGCAAGCCAGAATGGCATGATCGTGCAAAGAAAGTTTTTCTTTGGCTTGGCGAGCTGCAATCAATACAGCACGTTGATCTTCGGGGGTTTGGGCTGTCACGCCCGATTGCTGGAGAGCCCATTGGGCCAACAAGCGGTCAAAGTCATCACCTCCGAGGGCTGAGTCACCGCCTGTGGCAATGACTTCAAAAACACCCTGATTCAGCCTCAAGAGAGAAACATCGAAGGTTCCACCGCCAAGGTCATAAATAATATATAAGCCCTCAATACCGTGTTCGAGGCCATAGGCAATGGCTGCAGCGGTAGGCTCATTCATGAGGCGAAGCACATTCAGTCCCGCCATTTGAGCAGCATCTTTGGTGGCTTGCCTTTGAGCGTCATCGAAGTAGGCTGGAACAGTAATGACGGCTCCGAAAATATCATCCTTGAAAGTGTCTTCGGCACGCTGACGCAACAGGGCTAAAATTTCTGCAGATACTGCAACAGGAGATTTCCAGCCTTGCACCGTCTGGATTTGAAGCATGCCAGGTGAATCGCTGAAATGGTAGGGTAATTGGTCGCGGTAGGGCAGATCTTCCACCCCCCTGCCCATCAACCTTTTGACTGATATGATGGTGTTTTGTGGATCTTGTGAGGCATGAGCCAGCGCTTCAGCCCCGATCTGCCGCCCTCCTTGCGGCAAGTAACGCACCACCGAAGGAACGATGGCCCCGCCTGACTCACCAGGTAGGCACTCAGGCATGCCATGACGAACAGCCGCCACCAGGGAATGTGTGGTTCCGAGATCAATGCCGATGGCGATGCGCCTTTGATGGGGGTCGGGTGTGCCTCCGGGTTCAGAAATCTGCAATAAAGCCATCAATTTATCCTTTGAATACGATCAGGGCCCGAAGCCCCATCAGCACCATAACGACGTAAATCTTGTAAAAGTCGATCGAGGAACATCAAGCGACGCAGCCACTGCACCGCCTGCGGGGTATCGGGGGCCTCATCGAGGAAATGCGCCAAAGAACTCAAGGCCTCTTCATGGCTGGCCTGCACCTCTTGTTTTAGCTGAAGCAGGTCTTTGTTGTCGGACTTGGGAGTCGTTGGCTGTAAACCTGACTCGCTTTCCACTCTCCCAGTCAGGCAGGCGGCTAACGTCTCATGCCACGCCATTTGCTGTATCAAAAAATCTGTAGGCATTGGGGAATGAGCGTTGGATTGAAGCGGATGCCCTCGCAACTCGCACAGGTAGGCTGCGCGCCTGAGGGGGTCCTTGAGGCGATGATAGGCCTCGTTGACGCGGACAGACCATTGCATGGCCAACCTTTGAGCGGCTTTTCCTTGTGCCACAAAACGGTCAGGATGAACCTCCGCTTGCAAAGCTTTCCAGCGAGCCTCCAGGAAAGAGGCATCTTGCGCAAATTGGGTTTCAAGGCCCCAAAGTTCAAAATCATTGCTGTGGAGGTTGATGGTCACCCAGGGCCTCTCAAATGAAAGAGCGCGAGGCAAATGCTCGCACTCAAATGGTGCTCAGACTCGAAAAGACTCGCCACAGCCACATCGGTCTTTCTCGCGCGGATTGCGAAATTTGAACCCTTCATTGAGGCCTTCACGGACAAAATCAAGCTCAGTGCCATCAAGATAAGGGAGGCTTTTGGGGTCCACCAAAACTTTAACGCCCCGATCTTCAAAGATGATGTCTTCAGGGGCAGATTCATCGGCGTATTCGAGCTTATAGGCCAAACCGGAACAGCCCGTGGTTTTGATGCCCAGGCGAATCCCTAAACCCTTTCCTCGCCTTGTCAGGTAGCGGGTGACATGGCGGGCGGCGGCGTCGGTCAAGGTGATGGCCATCGCTCAATGGGTCGCCGACGCGAGGCTTTGTGTGGTTGACGTGGCCTTCGATCGATAATCATTGATGGCCGCCTTGATGGCATCTTC
>JBEIRS010000352.1:0-1366 GCA_040375795.1 Methylibium sp. | reverse complement strand
TCATCTTCGGAGTATGGTTTACCAAGATAATGGTCAACTCCCAATTCAGCGGCATAATCTCGGTGTTTTTGTGCAATTCTAGAAGTAATCATGATGACAGGCAGATCTCTGAGATGGGCATCACCACGAATATTACGTACCAAATCAAATCCATCCATGCGCGGCATTTCAATATCACTGAGAACAATACTCGGCTTTTCTTCAGCCAATTTTTCTAAAGCATCTAAACCATCTTTAGCCAATTTGACCCGATAACCTTCGCGCAAAAGCAATCGCTGAGTTACGCGCCGAACAGTCAAAGAGTCATCAACCACCAACACGAGAGGTGGAAGAAATACAGCGTCCTGAAGTGCCACCGGCTCAAATTCTGGACTTGATGTCTCAGCCTGCTTGTACCAAGCAGCCCGAGTCGCTGCTTGTGAATCCTCGCCATAAAGTGAAGCCAGCGCGACAAGGTTATAAATCAAAGCAACCGAGCCAGAAGGTAATAAAGTCATTCCTGCAAGACCAGGGACATGAACAAGTTGAGGCCCTAAATTTTTAACAATCGCCTCCTGGTTACCCAATACTTCGTCAACATGAACAGCAATTCGCTGCTGGGCACTTTTGACAATCAGGATATAGCGGGTTTTTCCTGCATTTTCCGTACTGCACGGGCTCATTTGCAACAATGCGCCTAACCAAAAAAATGGAAGAACACCATCTCCAAACGGATGAGATCCTGCCACATAAGCATCATTGAGCTGCTCCACTTTCACACGACATACCAGTTCTACCGTTGAAGAAGGCAATGCCACCGTTGCTTCGCCTACCCTCACCATCACAATTTGGGTCACAGCTGTTGTTAGAGGTAACTGAAGCTTGAAACTGGTTCCTTTGCCTGCGGCCATTTCAACATCAATACGTCCGCCGATTGCTTGGATTTCAGCTCGAACCACATCCAGGCCAATGCCACGACCAGCCAGCTCAGTCACTTCATCAGCTGTTGAAAATCGAGGGGTAAAAATAAGTTGGGCCAACTCAACTTCAGTCGGGGTTTGACTTGGGTCCATCAACCCCATTTCAAGAGCTTTACGGTGAATTCGTGCCAGATCAAGTCCAGATCCATCATCTTGTACGGTGACACTGATTTCATTGCCCTCTTGTGAAACGATAATAGTGACTGTTCCTGTGATTTCTTTTCCGAGCTTTCGACGCTGCTCAGGCAGCTCAATGCCGTGGGTCACACTGTTACGAAGCAAATGCTCGAAAGCAGCCGTCATTCGTTCAAGTACGCTACGATCAATTTCAATTGAGCCACCAATCACATCAAGACGGGCTTCTTTTCCAGTCTCCCGTGCGGCTTGTCGAACCACCCTATATAACC